>JADZAS010000010.1 GCA_020852515.1 Phycisphaerales bacterium | reverse complement strand
GACAACCCGTTGAGGGCCGGCTCCGCGGCCCACAGAAAAGCCCGGGCAAGGCACCCGGGCGATGTGCTGCGCTAGATGGTCTGGCGGTTTCGTGTCGCATCTGGCGGTTTCGGTCGCGCCGCTACGCCAGCCGAAGGCCAGCAAGCCGTGCAGCGCCCAGCGGGCGGCGGGATGGCTCACCTGCCAGACCATGCCGCCCAGCGGCTGCCAGAGCCACAGCAGCGCTGACATGGCGATGCACGAGAAGAGCACGTAGGTGCTGCGCTCGATGGGCTGGGGCACGAACTGCGTCCACCAGCGCTTGAAGCCCGGGCGGGCCATGATGGAGTGCTGCAGGCCGAAGGCGGCGATCAGACCGAGGTTGATCAGCGCGGCCGCGAGGACCGGCCGCTCCGGCGCGCCGTCGATGGTGCGAATGAGTCCGAAGCCCAAATTGCCCACAAACACCGCCATCCACGCGTAGACGATGAGGAACAGCAGGTGGCAGAACAGGCCGTAGACGAAGAAGACAGTGCGTTGCATGCGAGGCTCCTTTGGTTGAGGTTGAGCCAAGTATCGACTTCGCGGCTTTCGTCGCCAATCCACTTGGAGTACACTTCCGGTTGACTCGTGGTCAACCGGCCCCACCAGACGAGGATGCTGTGCCCACCGACACCCGCCAGCGATTGATCGACGCCGCCCGAACGCGCTTCTACCGCGACGGGTTTCGCAACGTGGGCATCGACGCGATCCTCACGGACGTGGGCATCAGCAAGACGGCGTTCTACAAGCATTTCCAGAGCAAGGACGACCTGATGGTCGGCGTGCTCGACAGCGTGGATGCCTTCCTGCAGGGTGCGTTCCGCGCAATGGTGCGGCAAGTCGGCGGCCGCTCGGCCATCGGGCAGATCCGCTCGCTGCTGGACGTCGTGCAGCAGGTGATCGAGCAGGAAGATTTTCACGGCTGCATTTTTGTGAACGCGGCGATGGAGTTTCCCGTACCCCACGATCCGGCGCACGAGGCGGCACTGCGCCACAAGCGGGCGCTTGAGGACTTCGTCTACGAGTTGGCCGAGCGCGCCGGCGTGATCGATCCGAACGGGTTTGCCGAAGAGTTCTGCATGGTGATCGAGGGTCTGTACGTGACGCGAAGCGTAACGGGCAACCCGGGAACGATCGCCATAGCGCGCCGCCTTGTTGACTGCATCATCGAGCGCCACGTGCCGGCCGGGCGCGGGCTGACGGATGGCGGTGCTGCCGCTCCGCAGGACCGCGCGATGGCCCGCAAGCGCAAGGCGCGCCCCGCGCCGCCCGGCGCCGCCACTTGAGCACCCTCTACTGGAGAGCCAATCATGGCCAAATCACCCGACGACGCCACCGCCACGATGATCGCCAATCTCAAGGAGAAGACCGGCAAGAGCCTTGAGCAGTGGGTCAAGATCGCCACGGCCTCAAAACTCTCAAAGCACGGCGAGATCGTGGGCATGCTCAAGAAGGACCACGGTCTCACACACGGCTACGCGAACCTCGTGGCGCACTCCGCACTCAAGTCTGCCGCGTCGGACGCCCAGCCCGATGATCTTGTCGCCGCGCAGTACAGCGGCGCCAAGGCGGGGCTTAAGCCCGTTTACGACGCGCTCGTCGCCGCCATCGGCAAATTTGGCAACGACGTCGAGTTCGCTCCCAAGAAGGCGTACGTCAGCGTCCGCCGGGCCAAGCAGTTTGCCATCCTCCAGCCATCGACCGCGACGCGCCTCGATGTCGGCATCAATCTCAAAGGCGAAAAGCCGACGGACCGGCTCGAAGCCTCCGGCAGTTTCAACGCGATGGTGTCGCATCGCGTGCGGCTGAGTGACCCAAAGGACGTGGACAAGCAGCTGACCGGCTGGCTCAGGCAGGCGTATGACGCAGCGCTCTAACGGAAGTCGCGCGAGTTCGCGCTCAGACCGTCAAGCGCCTCGTCAAAACCCTTGAGGCGTCTGACGACGACGTGCACGACTTCGCCTTCGCGCTGCACCCGGCCGTGGGCGATGAGCAGCCTCGCGCCGGCTTCGCGGCGATCGCGATCGTAGGTGCGCTTCCAGACGACGAGATTGCTGATGCCCGTTTCATCTTCGAGCGTGATGAACGTGACGCCGCTGGCCGTGCCCGGCCGCTGGCGCACGAGTACGATGCCGGCCACTTTGACGCGGGCCCCGTCCGGCGCTCGCTGCGGATCGGCCAACTCCGCGCACCGCATGACGCCCAGCGCATCGAGCCGCGCCCGGGCGAACGAGACGGGATGCGCCTTGAGCGACAGGCCGGTCGCGTGGTAATCGAGCACGACCTGGCGCTGCGGGCCGATGCCGGGCAGTTTCGCGGGCGGCTCGGTTGACTCGTTCACCGAATCAAACAGGGGCAGATCATCATCGCGCAGCAGCCGGGCGTGCCACAGCGCCTGCTGCCGCGTCAGGCCCATCGAGCCGAACGCATCGGCGGAGGCGAGGCGGCGCAGCGCCGCCGCCGGGGCGCCGCTGGCGCGCCAGAGATCGATCATCGTGCTGAACGGGCCGCGCTGTGCGACCGCCTCGCGCAATTGCCGGGCGTCTTGCTCCTTCATTCCCTTGACCAGTCGCATGCCCAGGCGCAAGGCGCCGTCTTCAATGGTGCAGTCCCAGTCGCTGCAGTTCACATCGACGCCGCCCACCTGCACGCGGTGCTCCCTGGCGTCGCGCACGAGTTGGGCGGGGGCGTAGAAGCCCATGGGCTGGCTGTTGATGACAGCCGCGGAGAACTCGGCCGGGTAGTGCCGCTTCATCCACGCCGAGGCGTAGACGAGCAGGGCGAACGACGCGGCGTGGCTCTCGGGAAAGCCGTACTCGCTGAAACCCTTGATCTGCTCGAAGCACCGCTGGGCAAAGTCGAGCGGGATGCCGTTGCGCACCATGCCGTCGATCAACTTCTGCCCGAAGCGGTAGATCTGATCGCCCTTGCGCTTCCACGCCGCCATGGCGCGGCGCAACTGGTCGGCTTCGCCGGGCGTGAAGCCGGCCGCCTTCACCGCCAAGGCCATGCACTGCTCCTGGAAGAGCGGCACGCCGAGCGTGCGGCTGAGCACTTCTTCAATCGCCGGGTGTACGTAATCGATCTTTTCCTCGCCGGCGCGCTGCCGCAGGTAGGGATGCACCATGTCACCCTGGATCGGACCGGGGCGCACGATCGCCACTTCGATGACGAGGTCATAGAAGTTCCTGGGCTTGAGCCGCGGCAGCATCGACATCTGCGCGCGGCTCTCGATCTGGAACACGCCCACGGTGTCCGCGTGCTGAATCATCTCATACGTCGCTGGATCTTCAGGGGGGATCGTGCCCAGCGCCAGGTCCGTGCCGTGGTGCCGGTTGATGAGTTCGAGGCAGCGGCGGATCGCGCTGAGCATGCCCAGGCCGAGCACATCCACTTTGAGCATGCCCATGGCGTCGATGTCGTCCTTGTCCCACTCGACGACGGTGCGGTCGGGCATGGCCGCGTTCTCGACGGGCACGAGTTCGCACAGCGGCGAGCGGGTGATGATGAACCCGCCCACGTGCTGCGAGAGGTGGCGCGGAAATCCAAGCAGCTCGCCCACGAGCCGCGCGAGCCACTGCAGGATCGGCTCGTCGGGGTTGAGTCCCATCTCGCGCAGGCGCTGCGGCTCGACCACGCCGCCGTCCCACCAGTCGATGGTCTTGGCGAGGCGATCGACGCAGTCGAGCGAGAGGCCCAGGGCTTTGCCCACGTCGCGCACGGCGCTGCGGCGGCGATACGAGATCACCTCGGCCGTGAGCGCCGCCCGGTCGCGGCCGTACTTGCGGTAGATGTACTGGATGACTTCTTCGCGCCGCTCGTGTTCGAAGTCGATGTCGATGTCGGGCGGCTCGTTGCGCTCCCGGCTGACGAAGCGTTCAAAGAGCAGGTTGATGCGCACCGGATCGACGGCGGTGACGCCGAGGTAGTAGCACACCGCCGAGTTCGCCGCCGCCCCGCGCCCCTGGCAGAGAATGGGCGGGTCGAGGCTGCGGGCGTACTGCACGAGGTCGTAGACGGTGAGGAAGTAGGGGGCGTAGTTGAGTTCATCGATGAGTTCGAATTCGTGTTCGATCTGGGCGATCACCTTGCCGGGAACGCGCCCGCCGTGCATGCGCCGGGCGCCTTGCCAGACGAGATCGCGCAGGTAACTCATGGGCGTGGCGCCGGGCGGGACGATCTCATCGGGATATTCGTAGCGGATCTGGTCGAGGCTGAAGCCGCGCGTGCGCTCGCCGACTTGGACGGCTCGTTCGATCGCCTCGGGACACGCGGCAAAGAGGCGGTGCATCTCTTCGGGGGCTTTGAGGTGGCGCTCGGCGTTGGCGTGCAGGTGAAAGCCGGCCTCGGCAAGCGTGCAGCCGTGGCGGATGCAGGTGAGCACATCCTGCAGCATGCGCCGCTCGTGGATGTGGTGATGCGCATCGTTGGTGGCCACCAGAGGCACGCGGCAGCGGTGGGCGAGATCGCTCAGTCGCTCAAAGCGTTCAGCATCATCGGGGCCGTAGAGCCACGTCGCCGCCAGCGAGAGGCGATCATCATCAAAGCAGGTGCGCAGGCGCATCAGCGATTCGGTAAAGCCTTCATCGGGCATGCCATCCGGAATGGTGACCGCCAGCAGGTCCTGCGCATGCGCAGCGAGATCATCAAAGCCCAGTTCACACTTGCCCTTGGTCGTGCGCCGCTTGCCGATGGTGAGCAGGCGGCACAGGCGGCGATAGGAGGGCAGGTCGGTCGGATAGACGCACACCGTCAGGCCGTTCATGTCGGTGAGCGGCAGGCGCGTGCCGAGCACGAAGTGGATGCACGACTCTTTCGCGGCCACGTGAGCGCGCACCACGCCGGCGAGCGTATGCAGATCGGTCAGCGCAATGGCGCGGTACCCCAACGCCGCGGCCTGCTCGACAAACTCCTCGGGGTGGCTGGCGCCGGTGAGGAAGGTGAAGTTGCTCGTGACGCACAATTCTGCGTATGGAGGCGCTGCGCCTGCGTCGTACTGCGTTGATAGCGAATCCGAGCCCGCTTGCGCCTTCGCCTCCACTTGCATCTTCGCCTGCACAAAAGGATGCGGCTTGAGTTTGGGAAATTCATTCTCAGGCACGCCTCAACTCCACTGCCCGTGCACGAACCAGCGCCCCGTGCCCGCCTGCCGGCAGACCCACATCCACCGGCCCGTCTCCGTCTGGAGTGCAAAGTAATCGCGATCGGGCGGCGCTTGGCGACACTGGCTTTGCAACTGCACCAGGCGGCGGCGCTGCGCGCTAGTGGCCGGCTGGGCCTGCAGCGTGCGCCAGCGCCACCACTCGGGACCGAGGCGTTCGGGCCCGATGCACGAGATCACCTGCCGCCACTGGCCGCGCCAGCGGATCGTCATGACCGGCCCATCGGGCGTCAGCGCCGTGACCTCCACCGGCTCGGGCTGATCGAACAGCCGCGTCGGCCGATCGGCGCTGGTCACCTGCGCCTCTGACCTGAGCGGCGGCTCCATGACCGAGCGCCGACGAAAGCACGACTCGGGCAGGTGCGACTCGACGGGCTCGACGCGCAGCACGCGATCGACGCCCAGGCGCTGCACGAGCGTGTCCACGAGTTCGCCCCATGCCCGGTTCGATTCATTTTCGCTCCGGCCGCCCAGCGCCTCGCTGCACGCCTGCTGGTGGCGCAGTCGCGCGGTGCGCGTTGCCGTGAGAACCACGCCTTCGATGCCGGCGGTGAGATCGATGCGCTCGAGCCGCGAGTGCAGCAGTGACCAGAGGTGTTTGATGCTTCGGCTCGCGCGACTCAGATCGATGGCGAACCGCTCTGATCCGATCAGCGGGCGCAGGAGTTCCACGTCAAGCCGCCGCACGCCGCGCTCGCGCCGAGCCAGGTGGCCGGCGAGTTGCTCGAGCGTCTGCCAGGCTGCTGCTTCGATCGATTCCCATTGATCGGTCGGCCCGTCGAAGATGAGTTCCGCGCGCGGCGGGGGCTGGGGGCGCACGGGATCGATCTGCTCGAACATCAGCCCCAGGGCCTGATCGAGCCGGTCGATCACTTCGGATCCGAATCGGGAGGCGAGCGAAGCGCGGGGCAGTTCGAGCAGATGTCCGATGCAGGTAACGCCGATTTCTTCGAGGCCGTAGACGGTTTCGTTTTCGAGCCGCAGCGCGGCGGTGGGCAGGTCCGCCAGCGCCTGGCGCTGACGGCCGTCGGGGATGCGGGCCAGATCGCGCGAGCCGAACCGTGCCGCGGCCCAGGCGCAGCCGAAGGTCGAAGCGGTGGCGATGCGATTGGCAAAGCCAAGCCTCGCTGCCGCAGCGGATGCGGATCGAATCAGCCTCGATTCGCTGCGGTGCACGCGCTGCGTGCCGGTGATGTCGAGCCACAATCCATCCGGCGGATCAGGCGCTGCAAGAGGGGAGTAGCGCAGCGCCCAGCACGCCAGCGCGTGCAGGGTCTGCAGTTCGCGATCGATGCGATGGGGTTCGAGGTGCAGGGCGGTTCCAGTCGGAATCAGCGAGCGCGCGTGGGCGAGGTCCATACCTGCCGAGATGCCCAGCGCCGCGGCGCGATCGCAGTGCCGGGCGATGATCTCGCGGCCGTGCACCTGCGTGGTGAGGAGGATGACTTTTCGCCGGCTCTGGTGCTCAGCCGGTACGCCGGGCGGGCGCGTGCTGAGCCTCCGCCTGACGAGGTCGGCTGAGAACGTCGGGAACCACAGCGACATGGCGCGTCGCATGGTGGCGCTCCAGGGTCCACAGGCGTGCAGCCTGCGAAGTGGGCTGCACTCCCTTGCAGCGCAGCAGTTCGACGGTCCATCGCCTTGTCGTGGTGAATGACGGGCAGCACCGCACCGCCCATCGCGTGTTCGCCGCCGAGAGCACGTGCCGCTCCCACGGCGGCCGGGCCAGCAGGCACAGCGCGCCGCCCGCCTCGGCCGCGAGTTGCAGCCGCCGCGTCGCGGACAGATCGAAACCCGATCCATCGACGATGACCGAAGCGGCGCACCGGCTGCGCAGCGCCAGGTCCGCGGCCCACACGCGCTCGCGCACCGTTTCCGCCTGCACGAAGAGCGATGCGGCGAGCAGAGACTGGCTTTGCGACTGCTGCGGATCGTGCGCCAGACTCGGCGCGTAGGGCCATATCGGCTGGCCGATCCAGATGACGTGGGCGGGGTTGTCCGGTCCGATCAGCGACTGCCGGGCGATCTGCACGAGCAGCGTGAGCGGGGGCGACCAGCCGTAGGGTCGCTGGATGGATCGGCTGGCCGGCCGCCGCGTGTGGAGCTGCTTGCTGGTGGTCGGTTCGTCGGAAGATGCGGGTTCAGGCTCATCGACGCCTATCCATTCGTGCACGGCGCTGCGCGCAAGCCCGCCGTGCGGCATGGCGCTGTCGAGAAAGCCGGTAGGCACGGCGGCCTGTCGCGGGGCCGCCGTGCCCGGGTGCCGCTCCGACACGGCCTGGATGATGGCCAAAGCCCGTTTTTGCCGCTCCGTGGCCTTATTCTGAGGGATTCTCGTGAGCGCCTCCATGCGCCAAGGGTAGCCGCGAGGGGTATATTTGTCAAGTATTTGTTAGGTATCCAGCCGGCCTTTCCCGAAACCTGTGCATTTGGGCAAACGTCGCTGTATCTGCTCGGCCACCGGTAAGATGTTGCCATGTGCGGGCGGTTTACGCGCGAGTACACGTGGAAGGAAGTGCACACGTTTTTGAGCGTGCTGCAGTCCAGCACCGGTGAGCAGCTGCCGCTTTCGTACAACGTCGCGCCGACGCAGGACTCGGTCATCGCCCGGCTGGATGACCAGGGTCAGTGCGAGATCGCCATTGCGCGCTGGGGACTGATCCCGCACTGGGCGGACGATCCGGCGATCGGCAATCGCCTCATCAACGCCCGCGCCGAGTCGCTGGCGAGCAAGCCGGCGTTTCGCAGCGCGTTCGCGCGGCGGCGCTGCCTCGTGCCGATTTCCGGATTCTACGAGTGGCAGAAGATCGCCGGCCGCAAGCAGCCGTGGTACATCCACCCGAGCCGCGGCTCAATCATGTGCCTGGCGGGCCTGTGGGAGCGGTGGGACAAAGGCGGCGAGCCGATCGACACCTTTACGATCATCACCACCAACGCCAGTGACAACATCAAAGACCTTCACGATCGCATGCCGGTGATTCTCTCGCCGGATGAGTTCGACGCGTGGCTCAATCCCAAGGCGGCGCCCGAGCAACTCAACGAGCTGCTCGATCCCGCGCCCGCGTCGATGCTCCACGCATATCGCGTGAGCACGCGCGTGAACAGCCCGAAGAACTCCGACCCGTCATTGATCAAACCCGTCGAGGATGAACCGACAGGGTTGTTTACGTAGCAGATTCTGCCTTCGCGGGATGACACTTCGGCGGTGCGCCGGAAGATCGGAGGCCTCATGCCTTTCTACGCCGGATTGAAACTCAAAGCGACTGATGACGCTGCCACCGCCGCGCACAAGCAGCGCGTGGTGAGCAGACTGATCGCACTGCGCGCTGCGCTGTCGAACCACTTTGCTCGGCCGGGGCCGGCGCCCGCTCCGATCGATCGTCTTCAAACGGTGCGCATCGGCACGTGGAATCTGCGCGAGTTTGGCAACGGCAAGTACGGCGGCCGCGATGACGACGAGTGCCTCTACTACATCGCCGAGATCATCTCGAACTTTGACATCGTCGCGCTTCAGGAGATCCGGGCCGATCTCAATGAATTCAGCAAGCTGATGCGGCTGCTCGGCCCGACTGGGACTACCTCGCCACGGATGTGACCGACGGCGGGCCGGGCAACGGCGAGCGCATGGTCTTCGCCTACAACCGCTCGCGGGCACAGTTTCGGAACATTGCCGGCGAACTCACGCTCGCCGAAGACGGCAAGATCCGCGCCGCGTTCGGCGAGCGCATCCGGCTCGCGCCGACGGTCGAGGTCATATTACCCGGCGGCACTGATCTCAGCGGCACCTATGCGGCACGGCTGCGCAGCAAAAGCGGAGGCAAGGTGCTCGATCGCGATGTCGAGATCAACCTCCCCGCCGGATGCACGCTCAAGCTGCCCGATGGCTGCTCCGTGGTCGTGGTGAAGAACACGCCGGTGAACAGCCCCGGCACGGGTCAGGCGGATATCGATCTGCCGGCGCCGATCGTCGGCGAGGAGCGGCTGCGGCTGCGCTTTCCCAACGATTCGTTCGATGATTCGCTGCGCCAGTTCGCCCGGACGCCGTTTCTGATTTCCTTCCAGGCCGGCTGGCTGCAGATCAACCTGTGCACCGTGCACATCTACTACGGCGAGGATGACGATCCGGCGAAGATGGAGCAGCGCCGCCGCGAGATCGAATTGCTCGCCGCAGCGCTGGCAAAGAAAGCGGAAAGCGAACTCAAGTACGACCGCAGCGCGTTCCTGGGACTGCTGGGCGACTTCAACATCATTGGCGCTGGCCACCCCACAATGGCGGCGCTCGAGTCGAGCGGCTTTGTCGTGCCCGAATCGCTCAAAAGCATTCCCGGCTCCAACGTGTCGCGCGACCAGCATTACGACCAGATCGCCTTCTGGAAGCCCGACCGCGATCGCGGCTACGCCAGGCTCGACATCGTCGGGGCCAACATCTTCGACTACTTCGAACACGTCTTCACGACGGCGGATGAGCCGATCTACAGCCCGCAGATCACGAGCAACGTGTCGTACAACACCTGGCGCACCTACAAGATGTCCGATCACCTGCCGATGTGGATCGAACTGCGAAGCAACTTCAGCGCCGAGTATCTGGACGGGATGCCGTGAGGGTCCAGCCGCCGGCCCGCTGGACTGCTTCGCGCCACCGCGTCCGATGTGCTTGCGCCTCCACCGCATTCATGCGCGGCTCGAAAATGCGATCGACCTGCCAGTTCTGTCTGACGGCGTCAATCGACGGCCAGTGGCCCGTCGCAAGTCCAGCCATGTACGCAGCGCCAAGGGCGGTGGTTTCGAGGAGTTTCGGGCGCACGACAGGGATTCGAAGTATGTCGGCCTGGAACTGCATGAGCAGGTCGTTGCACGCCGCGCCGCCATCGACGCGCAGTTCGCTGAGGGGCGCCGCCGCATCCGACTGCATCGCCTCGGCCACGTCGGCAACCTGGAAGGCGATGCCTTCGAGCGCTGCGCGGGCGATGTGCGCTGCGGTCGTGCCCCGCGTCAGGCCGATGATCAGCCCGCGCGCGTGGGGGTCCCAGTGCGGCGCGCCCAGGCCGGTGAGCGCGGGCACCAGCACCACGCCGCCGCTGTCGGCCGCGCGCGCGGCGAGCGGCTCGATGTCTTCGGATCGGTCGATGATGCCCAGGCCGTCGCGCAGCCACTGGACGATGGCGCCGCCGACGAAGACGCTGCCTTCGAGCGCGTAGGTCGTTTCGGCGCCGCGCCTCCAGGCGATGGTGGTGAGGAGTCGATTGGCCGATTCGCGCGGCGTGTTGCCGGTGTTGAGCAGCAGAAAGCAGCCGGTGCCGTAGGTGTTCTTGGCCAGTCCGGGCTCGGTGCAGACCTGGCCCATCGTGGCGGCCTGCTGATCGCCGATCATCCCCGCCAGCGGCACGCCGGCCAGCGCGGAAGGCGCGGCGATCTCGCCGTAGACCTCGCTGCACGATCGCACCTGCGGGACCATGGCGCGCGGGATGTTGAACAGGTCGAGCAGTTCTTCATCCCACTGGCCGGTATGGATGTTCAGGAGCATGGTGCGAGCTGCGTTGCTGATGTCGGTGATGTGCAGCGCGGCGTCGGTCAGTCGATGCGCCAACCAGGAATCGACCGTGCCAAAGGCGAGGCGGCCCGAGTCGGCAAGGGCCCGGGCGCCGTCGATGTGTTCGAGCATCCATGCGATTTTGGTGGCCGAGAAGTAGGCGTCGATCTCCAGGCCGGTTTTGCCGCGGATCATCTCATCCAGGCCGCGGCGGCGGAGATCATCGCACATGCCGGCCGTGCGCCGATCCTGCCAGACGATGGCGTTGCCGATCGGCCGACCCGTCGCGCGGTCCCAGACGATCGCGGTCTCGCGCTGGTTCGTGATGCCGGCCGCAGCGATGTCGCGGGCGCGAAGGCCGGCGCGCTCCATCGCTTCGGTGATCACGCCCGCCTGCGTAGACCAGATCTCGTTCGGGTCGTGCTCCACCCAGCCGCCTTGTGGGAAGATCTGGCGGAACTCCTTTTGCGCAATCGACACCACCTGCGCCGCCTCATCGAAGATGATGGCCCGGCAACTGGTGGTCCCCTGATCCAGCGCGATCACAAAGGGCATGGATGCTCCGCGACTTGCCGCTCAAGCATATCGCGAATCCACGCGCGGGCTTCAATTCGAGATGGGCCTCGATGGGCCGTCGTCGGCGGCGCTGAAATAATGCGGTCTGAAATCCGAACCGGCTGGTAGCCGAGCGGGTGGAGGATTGAGCCGCCGTCATCGAGGGAACGCGGTACTTCATGGCCATCAGTCATATCTGCCTCGATTGCGGGCTTGATCTGGCCCGTATTCGCCCGTTTCGAGATCCGCACTATGGATTGCCGCTCGTGATCTGCCCGCAGTGCGGCGCGGTGGCGGCGCGCCGGCGACACCCGGCCATTGTTCGGTGGAGGCAGTTCTGGCGCCTCGAGCGCACGGCCATGACCATCGTGCTCCAGCTGGCGATGTTCGCGGGGCTGACCATCTGGGTGTCGTTGGTCTGCATCGCGTCTGCCGGCAGCCTCCGCGCCGGTCGCCTGCCCGGCCCGCGCGAGACGCTGGCTCAGTTCATCATCCTCGGCCTGATCGCGGTGCTCAGCGTGACGATCGGGGTCTGGCTCACCATCGGGCTGGCGCACTGGCGGCGATGGGTGGCGTGGTCGAGTTTCGTGGCGTGGATGACGGTGGTGCTCGGTTCGGATGTGTTTATCGGCCCGTGTCTGGTCTGGGTCGTGGACTGCGTCGTCGCTGACGACATACGCATCCCGTTCTATCCGCGAGAGTGGATCATTCGCCTCGGCCTGCTTGCCATCATGATGTTCGTGGCCACTGCAGGCATCCCGGCGGGGAAGGGACTGGGGATGCTGTGGCAGGCGTTCCGCCGGCAGCGGTGGCGGGCCCGTCGCCGGAGGTTGCGGCACAGGAGCAGCACATGAGCGCCGAAGTGAAAACGAGCGGTTCAACTTCCACGCCAGTCGCGCGGCCTGATGCTCCAACCGCGTTCATCACCGGCGACCGTTTGTGCACGAGTTGCGGCTACAACCTCGTCGGCCAGGCGATCGTCCGTGAGCCGCACTACGCACTGCTCATTGCGCGGTGTCCGGAGTGCGGAACGTGCGCCGCGGTGCAGGAATATCCGCTGCTGGGGCGGTGGGCGCATCGATGGGCGATGGCGCTGGCCGCGATCTGGATGCTGCTCATCGTCGGCGCCTTCGTCGGCACGAGCGGCATGATGATGGGTCTGGCGCTGGGCGCATCTGAGACTGCTGCTGAGCCCTATTCCTACTTCATCCAGAACGTGTTTTCGGAAGTCGAGCGGCAGGCGGCCCGTCAGGCCGCCGCAGCACCGTCAGATGCCAACTTGAGCCTTTCACCGGGAACGGTCACTGTCAACCGCCCCGGCGGGGCGCAGCAGATCACGACGGTTGGCGGACTGCTCGGAGATTCAGTCAGCTTCCAGAAATGGTGGTCGGCGCAGGACAAGGCCGCAATGCTCCGGCAGGCGGGAGGATGGCGCAACGGGCTTACGCCGGAAAGCATCGCCATCTGGGCATTCAGCGTGCTGGCGATGCTGGCGATCGGCTGGTTCTGGGCGGCGATGCTGGTTCAACTCTCGCGGCGCGGCCTGCTGGTTTGGGGTGGAGCCGTGCTTATTCTCGCCGCAGGATTCGCGGCCGTTCCGGCTCTGGAAGCCATGACACGCGAGCCGAGTTGGGGATGGATGGCCGGTCGCACGCAACTGATGCCGCCATTTCTTGGCTTCTCGATGATCCTCTACTTTGCCGGACTTGCCATCGGTTTGGTCACGGGCCGGCCGGTGGTGCGGTTTATAATCCGCATGCTCCTGCCGCCGCGCATGCGATACTCACTGGCCGTGCTTTGGACGTGCGATGGTCGAGCGTTGCCGCCGGCGGCGTAAGTGGCGGAGGCTCGCTCTTGTCATCGAGTGCGTCGGATGACGATGATCGTGCGATCATCATCTGCAGCGGCGCTTGAGGTGAATGATTCGACGGCAGCGCGAAGCGCAGCGATGATTGCGTCAGCGCCATCGGCCGCCGCGTCGGTCAGCACGGCTTCGACGCGATCGAGGCCGAACTGCTCGCCGGCTGCGTTTCGGGCTTCGAACAAGCCGTCGGAGAGCACGGCGAAGACGTCGCCTCGCTCCATGCGCACGGCGGCGGCGGGGGTGGCGATGAGGTCGGGCGTCACGCCGAAGGGCGGCGCATCGGTGGGCACGTGGGTGATGGTCCGCGCGGCTGCCCGGTAGAGCAGCAGCGGGCCCTGTCCTGCTGAGAACGAGGTGAGCGTGCCGGCTCTCGCATCCACTTCCCCCATCCATGCCGTGATGAAACGATTGTCAGGCAGGTCGGCGACGAGTTGCTCGTTGAGATGCCGGGCAATCTGCGGCAGATCGCTACCCAGGCGCAGGGCCATGCGCAGCATGGCCCGGATCTGGGTGGCGGCGAGGGCCGGGCCGATGCCGTGGCCGGTGGCGTCAGCCAGCAGCAGCACGGCGCGAGGCGCGGTGTGCTCGCCGCGTGCAGTGGGCGCGGCGGCGCGGCCGTGCGGCAAGGCGTCGGCGCCAGTGCTGCGGTCGGGCAGGCCGATCACGTCAAACGTGTCGCCGCCGGTTTCGTCGGCAGGTTCGTTCCATGCGGCGATTTCGAAGCCGTCTAGCGCCGGCAGCGCGTGCGGCATCGTGCTCTGCTGAATCTGCCGGGCGATCTGAATGTCGCGCTCGAGTTTCATGAGATTCTGCAGACTTCGGCGCATGCGGTCATGGGCTGCGGCGATGCGGCGGACTTCGGAGATGTCGGTGCGAATCGCGGGCGCCGGACTGAGGTCGCCCTGGCCGATGCGGTCCGTCTGGCCGACGAGTTGCTCGACGGGGCGGCTGAGCGTGCGGCCGAGCACGATGGTGCGCCAGAGGCCCACGAGCAGCACGGCCAGCAGCGCCGCAGCGATGACGAGCCGCTGGTAGATCAGATTGCCCAGCAGTTCAGACTCGGGCACGATGACGGCCATGCGCAGATGCCGCGTCGGCGCCAGGCTGAACAGGCGCGACTCGCCCCACCATGCCTCGCCGAGGCTGCGAAAGCGCACCGTCATTTCCTGCGGATCACGCTGCTGCTCGATGGCCTGCACGACGGCGTCGCCGAACGCCTGCGTCGCGTCGCGCGCCAGTTCGAGGCCCAGTTCATCGGGCCCCTTGAGCAGGGCCGCCTCGCGAGCCTGCGGGTCATCGAAGCGCGGATCGTTGGGCAGACCGACGACGAGATCATCGGTGGTCATCACCACGACCTTGCCGCGCTGCGTCACGCGCAGCGATCGGGTGAACTCCGAGATGTCGCGCAGCAGCACGTCAAAGCCGATCACCTGCGTCAGCCCGCCGGGCGTGCGCGCCGCGATCGAGGCCGAGATGCCCGGCTGGCCGGTGGTGAAGAAGGTGTAGGGCTCGGTCCAGTAGACCTCTCCGGTGCCCGCCGCAATGGCGCCGGTGAACCACGGCCGATGGCGCGGATCGTAATCGATGCGCGAAACGGTCAGGTCGGCGCCGTGGTCGCTCCACGTTCGGCGGCGAAGGAGCGAACCATCATCCTGCACGAAGGTCTGCCAGGCTTCAAAGCCCGCGTCGGTGCGCAGGAGCATGAACTCGCGCCCGGTTTCGTCAGCCACGAGCAGCGACGAAAGGCGGGGCAACTGCTCCATGACCGGAATGAAGCGCTCAGTCATCCGGCGGCGCAGGACGACGAATCCTGCCTGGTCGCCAAACGGTCCCGAGCGCGTCTCCAGGTCGAGCGCCCCTTCGGCGCTCCACGACGCCGCCACCTCCAGAGAAAACGTAACGGGGTTGAAGAAGGAGTCGAGTTCGCGTTCGATCGTCTGCAGCGTCTGGCGGATGATCGACGCCGAAAGCGTGTGGACGGCGCGGCGATTGGCGAACCAGAGAATGACGATGTTGACCGCGCCCGTCACCACGAGCATGAGCGCCAGGTCGCGAACGAACTTGGCACGAAGTGAAACGGGGCGCATCGCGGCATCCTGCAGCAAAGCAGACTACGCATCATATCGGCACATCGGCGTGTTCCGCCGTCATGTCTGCTGGCCGGCCCATCGCTGGCTGAGGCGCTGAAGCAGGACGAACGCGAGCAGGAGCAGGCCGATGGCGATCTTGGTCCACCAACTGTTCAGAGAGCCGTGGTAACTGGGCACGAGGGTGATGATGGCGAGGATGAGCACGCCCAGCAGCGTGCCGAGGACCGAGCCGCGTCCGCCGGCGAGCACGGTGCCGCCGATGACGACGGCGGCGATGGCGTCGAGTTCGAGCAGCAGCGCCGCCGAGGCGTCGCCGGCGCCGGTGCCGATGACCTGCACGACTCCACCGGCTGCGGCGCACAGCGCACTGACGGCGTAGACACCGATGCGCGTCGATGCCGCGGGCAGGCCCATGAGCCGCGCGGCGGTCTCGTCGCTGCCAAGGGCGTGGACCGTCCGGCCGAAGCGTGTGGAGCGCAGGGTCGCCCACGCGATGACGACCGCCGCGAGAAACACCATGGCGGGGAGGTTGAAGTTCTGGATCAGCACCGACGACAGGCTCTCGATCTGCGCGTGGCCGCTCATTTCGATGCGCTTCTCGGCGGTGAGCAGCAGCGCCGCCCCGCGGGCCAGGAACATGCCCGCCAGCGTGACGAGAAACGGCGGGAGGCGGAAGACGTGGATGATCGTGCCCATGCCGGCGCCGAGGGCTGCGCCCATGACGAGTACCGCCGGGACGGCTGCGATGATCGACCAGCCCGCGTCTCGCATGAGCAGCGCGAGGCCCATGCTCGCCAGCGCGACCACCGCGCCGACGGAGAGATCGATCCCGCCCGAGAGGATGACGAACGTCATGCCGACGGCGGCGAGGCCGAGCGTGGCGTTGTCGTCGAAGAGGTGCGCGAACTGGTAGAGCGAAGCAAAGCCGGGAAACAGGAGCGATGCCGCGGCATAGAGCACGATGAGCACCAGGGCGGTGCCCAGCAGCGGCCCGTGTCTTCGCAGCGCGGCGGTCATGGCGATCCTCTCCACACTCGCGCGATGAGCCGGCGAAGTTCGCCCGACTGGAGCAGGCAGACGATGAGCACGACCGCGGCCTTGATGACGAGGTTGAGTTCGACGGGCGCATTGCGACCAAAGCTGAGAATCGTCGTCGAAAGCGTCTGAATGATGATGGCGCCGATGATCGAGCCCAGCAGCGTGAAGCGGCCGCCGGTCAGGGCCGTGCCACCGATGACCACGGCGAGAATGGCGTCAAGTTCGAGATAGAGGCCGGCGTTGTTCGCGTCGGCCGCGGCGATGTCGGCGGCGTCGATGAGCCCGGCGATGGCGGCCAGCACGCCCATGAGGAGGTACACAGCCATGCGGATCGAGCCGACGCGGACGCCGGCGTAGCGGCTGGCCTGCTCGTTGCCGCCAATGGACTCGATGAACAGCCCCAGCGCCGTGAGCCGGACCAACGCTGCCAGGGCGAGCGCCGCCGCGAGGACGATGAGGATGGGAGCCGGCACGCCGAGCACGACGCCGCGCCCGATCAGCGTGAAGGCGCTGTCGGAATCGATGAGCATGGTCTGCCCATGGGTGATGAGTTGCGCCACGCCGCGACCGGCGACCATGAGTATGAGCGTGGCGACGATAGGGGGGATGCCCGCCAGGGTGACGAGCGCGCCGTTCCACAATCCCGCGGCGGCGCACGCGCCCAGCGCCGCGGCGACGGCCAGTGCGACCGGGGCTTCCTGGCGCAGCGCCGCGGCTGCGACGGCGCCGGCCACGGCCATGATGGCGCCGACGGAGAGATCGATGCCGCCTGTGCCGATCACCAGCGTCATGCCCAGAGCCAGCAGCAGCACCGGCACCCCCTGGTTGAATACGTCGATCATCGAACCGCTGAGCCGGCCGTGCTGCACCTGGAGGTGAAAGAAAGATGGATGGAACGCCGCGTTGAACGCAAGCAGCAGCACCAGGGCGGCGAGGGGCCAGATGAGTTGGCGTGTGGCGCTAGACATGCGAGCCGCCCGTCTCGCCGGCGATGCGCCGCATCACGGTGTGCACGTGGCAATCGGCGCCGGTCAGTTCGGCCACGGCATGGCGGTCGCGCAGCACTACGATGCGCTGACTGACCCGCACGACTTCCTCGAGTTCACCGGAAATGAAGATGATCGCCATGCCCTTGGCGCGAAGGTCTTCGATGAGCGACTCGATCTGCCGCTTGGCGCCGATGTCGATGCCGCGCGTCGGCTCATCGAGCATCAGGATGCTCGGCTGCATGAGCAGCCAGCGCGCGAGACTGACTTTCTGCTGGTTTCCGCCGGAAAGTTGCCCGACGGGCTTTTCGAGATCGGGCGTGGAGATCGACAGCGCCTGGATGAATTTTGCAGCGAGCGCCTTCTGCTGCCGCCGGGGCAGGCGCCGCGTCCAGCCGCGTGCGCCTTGAAGCGCGAGCATCATGTTCTCGCGCACGCTGAGTTGGGCGACGAGCCCGGCAGCGCGGCGATCTTCCGGGGCCAGGGCCATGCCCGCGGCGATGGCGCGGCGAGGCGAGTGCCTTGCGATTGACCGGCCGCCAATCGAGAGCGTCCCGCCGCTGCGCGCATCAACTCCAAAGAGCAGGCGGACGATTTCACTGCGGCCCGAGCCGAGCAGTCCCGCGAGGCCGAGCACCTCGCCCGCGCGGAGGGTGAGATTGAGCGGTTCGACGGCGCCGCGGCGCCACAGGCCGCGCGCTTCGAGACGTATGGGAGTGGTGGGACTAATCTCGCCGGCACCCGGCCTCGGCGACGGGGCCGCCTCGGCGGCCTTGCCGAGCATGAGCGAGACGAGCGTGAGGCGCGGCAGATCGGCCGCGGCGTGCGTGCCCACGCAGCGCCCGCCGCGCAGGATGGTGATGCGATCACTGATCTCGTAGACCTGTTCGAGAAAGTGGGTGATGAAGATGACGCCCAGCCCCTGAGCGCGCAGCCGCCGAACCATGGAAAAGAGCTGGGCGGTTTCGCCGGCGTCCAGCGACGAGGTCGGTTCATCGAGAACCAGGGCCGAGGCCTTCTGATCAACGGCGCGAGCCACGGCCACCATCTGCTGAAGTGCGATCGAGCAGGCGCGCAGGTCCTGCCTGACCTCCACCCGCAGACCCAATCCCTTAGCGACCTCCTGAGCGCGGCGGTTCATGGCGCGGCGGTCGATGGTCCCCCATGCCGTGCGCGGCTCGCGGCCGAGCATGATGTTCTCGGCCACAGACAGATCAGCAACGAGATTGACTTCCTGATAGACGGTGGCGATGCCCAGACGCTGGGCCTGCACGGGCGTGCGCGACTCGACGGGGGAGCCACCGAGGAGCACCTGCCCGGCTTCGCGGCGCTCGGCGCCGGTGAGGATCCGAATCAGCGTGCTCTTGCCCGCGCCGTTTTCGCCGACGATGGCGTGCACCTCGCCGCGATGGAGCGTGAAATCCACGCCGTCGAGCGCGCGAACGCCGGGATACGTCTTGACGATCCCGCGCATCTCGATCAACGGGTCAGACACGGCCGCTCCCGGGGTCCGATCAGTACTTGCGGCTGTCGATCACTTCCGCCGCGACCGACTGGTCGTAGACGCGATCCTCGACGACGGTCCACTTGGGCAGTGTTTCGCCGGCCACGGCTTTTTCGACGGCGTCGAAGGCGAGCGGGCCAAGCAGCGGATTGCACTCGACGGTGCAGTTGAGTTTGCCGGCGACCATGGCGGCGAACGCATCGCGCACGCCGTCGATGGAGACGACGATGATGTCGGTGCCGGGCTTGAGGCCGGCTTCTTCGATGGCCTGAATGGCGCCGAGGGCCATGTCGTCGTTGTGGGCGTAGACGGCGTCAATTTCGCCGGGCGCCGACTTGAGAAACGCCTCCATCACTTCCTTGCCGGTCTGGCGGGCGAACTCGCCGGTCTGCGAGCGCGTGATCTTGAGCCCTTCATAGGGAGCGATGCCCTGCTCGAAGCCTTTTTTGCGATCGATGGCCGGAGCCGAACCGGGCGTGCCCTGCAATTCGACGATGTTGCCTTCGCCGTCGAGCTTCTTTGCAAGCCACTCCGCGGCCATGCGGCCTTCAGCCACAAAGTCCGATGCGATCAGCGTGGCGTACAGGCTGTCGTCGGCGACGTCCACGCCGCGATCGACGAGGATGACGGGGATGCCCGCGGCCTTGGCCGCCTTGAGCGAAGGCTCCCAGCCCGTCTCGACTTTGGGCGCGAGGATAATCGCGTCTACTTTTTGCGCGATGAACGCGTTGATGGCTTTGACCTGGTTCTCCTGTTTGCCTTGAGCATCGGAGAACTTGAGGTCAATTCCGCGGCTTTCCGCTTCGCTGCGGATCGAGTTCGTCTCGGCGGTGCGCCAACTGGACTCAGCGCCGATCTGCGAGAAGCCGACGACGAGCTTCGCTTCGCCGGCGCCGTTCCCGCCGGTTGAAGTGGGCGATGATTTCTTGCATCCCTGAAGCGCGATCGCGCCAGCGGCGAGCGCTGCACACAAGAGGATCAATTGGGTCCAGCGGTGCGGTCGGGCGGCGGATGTCATGGCGGGCACCTCAGTTGAAAAGGGCTGGCATGCAGCAGGGTGAGTCAGCAGCCATCGTATCGGCTGCGCGCGCACCGGCCAAGATGCCTCAAGCGAGCCGCGTCATTGGCGCTCCTCCAGGGCCACGAGCCCGGCGTCGATGTACTGGCCCCCGGTGGTCTGGCGGCAGTGAATGGCGATGACGTTGCCGCCTGGCTTGAGCGCCGAGCGGCTCTCGGGCGTGAGCGGCACGAGGCGGTAGCCGGTTGTGTAGCCTTGAAGTTTCGCCGCGAGCACGCCGTTGATGTACACCTCGGCGTCTTCGTCGTGGTGAATCGATAGCATCAGTTCGCGAGCCTGCGCATCGCGAGCCGTGAGGCCGAACTCGCTGCGGATCCAGATGTCGCTGCCCGACCAGGTCGTGTTGACGAAGGCGCCGGGCGTGCCGCTGGTGCCGAACCCGCCGCGCCCCTGGCTCCAGTTCGACGCATCGAACTCGACGCTCATCCACTGGCCGCCGGGCGCGGCGAGCGTGTAGCGCCACGGCTGACCCTGCGTCTGCGATGTCGGCGCCACCTCGCGCACCACCGGCGGCGGCTCGTAGACGCTGCGATTGATCGACGCGAGGCGCTCGGCGCCGATCTTGATGATCTCGCGGTCGTAGGTCATCAAGCCGTTCACTTCGCCTTCGACGTCGGTGGTCTGCGTGTAGACCGCGGCCGACAACCCCTTGCCGACGAGCAGGCGCAAATCGCGCACGAGCGATTCGTAGTCGCTTGCAAGTTGCTCGGTGTCGGCCATGTTGCGATAGCCCCAGTTGCGATCGCTCTGCCAGAGGTGGCCGATCATGGGCAGGCCGAGTCCGCCGAACTCGCCGAGGACGGAAACGCGATCGGGCATGGGTGGAAACATGCCCGGCCCGGGATAGTTGTGCTGGTCCTTGAAGTGGCCGTAGCCGCGATCCTCCCAGCCGCTGGGCCCGTCCACGAGGCGCGTGGGGTCGAGGCGCTTGACCCAGGCGAGCACGTCGTTGGTGTTGTGCTGTCCCCAGCCCTCGTTGAAGGGCACCCAGGCGACCACGCTGGGGTGATTGCGCAGCAGTTCGTACATGGCGGTAAACTCGGCGCGGTATTGATTTCTGGTGTCATCGCTGAGTTCGACGTCGCTGGGCGCGCCGGGGGCGACGTAGTGCTTTTGCCCGCGCGCGGCGAGCGAGGGCATGTCCTGCCAGACCATCAGGCCGAGCCGGTCGGCCCAGTAGTACCACCGGGCGGGTTCGACTTTGACATGCTTGCGGGCCATGTTGTAACCCATGGCGCGGGTCCTCTCCACGTCGTAGCGCAGCGCCTCATCGGTGGGAGCCGTGTAGAGCCCGTCGGGCCACCAGCCCTGGTCGAGCGGGCCGAACATGAACACCACCCGGCCGTTGAGCCAGATGCGATTGAGGTTGTCGCTGTCGAGGCCGATCTCGATGGAGCGCATGCCGAAGTAGCTGTGCACCTCGTCGTCGCCGGTACGGATGATGAGGTCGTACAGGAACGGCGCCTCGGGCCACCAGAGTTTGGGATTGTCGATCCTGATCCTCAGCGGCTCGCCGGCCTGGCCGCGCGCGGTGGCGGCGACCCTGCGGCCGTCCAGCACCGTCGCCTCGTAGGCTACGGGCATGTCAGACTCGACGAGGATCTCCACACTCGACTCATCCAGCCTGGGTTCGATGGTGAGGCGCTTCACGTACGCGCGTGGCACCGTCTCCATCCACACCGTCTGCCAGATTCCGGTGACCGCGGTGTAGTAGATGCCCTGCGGATTGAGCACCTGCTTGCCGCGCGGCTGAGCGCCGGTGTCCGTCGGATCCCAGACGCGCACGGTGATCCACTGCGGCCCGCCCTCGCGAAGGGCATCGGTGATGTCGAACGAGAACGGGTCGTAGCCGCCCTTGTGCTCGCCTAGCAGCGCGCCGTTGCACCAGACGGTCGCGTGCCAGTCCACGGCGCCAAAGTGCAGCAGCACCCGTTCGCCCCTGCCCAGCGCCGGCCGCTCGAAGGACCGGCGGTACCAGAGCGCCTGCTCGGGCAGGACCGGTTTGACCACGCCACTCAATTGCGATTCGATGGGAAAGGGCACGAGGATGTCGCCTTGCCAGTGCGCGGGCTCGCCCTCTTCGCGCGGCCGTATGGCGTACTGCCATGTCCCGTTCAGATTCACCCACTGGCTGCGGCGCAACTGCGGCCGAGGATACTCGGGCAGCACGTTCGCGGCGTCCACATCATCGGTCCAGCGCGTTTTCATCAAGCTCTGGCCGACGTTGAGGATGCTCCATTCGAGCAGCCCGGCTGAGTAGTTGTCCTGCAACTGCACTTCGATGCGCATGGCGCTGGTCGTGACGGGCTTGAAGTACGCGTCGTTCCACGCATCGCGCTGTACGCCGAATTCGCCGGCGCCTTCGACGGGCCGCCACTGCTCCCCGTCGCGGTAAAGCAGCTTCCACGACGCCGGCACGCGGCACTGCCCGCCGATGTCGCGATCGTCAAACCAGTAGATCCGCACGTGGTCGATGTGCCGCGGCTCATCGAACTTCGCCTCGTACCACTCCGCCGTGCCCTTGTGCGGCCAGAAAGTGTGGCGCGGCACGGTCTGATCCTCCGAACTCTCGGGTTCAAGGTTATCGCCGATGGCCGCGGTCGAATCTCCCTGGTAGCAGTGTGAAGCGCTCGCCTCGTACATCTTCTTTGGCATGACCGGCGGCTTCCACGCGTGGGCATCGGGCCCGTCGCCGACGACGGGCAGCGCCGAGATGCGCAGCCGCGCCGCGCCCATCGGAACCAGCGCGATCTCCTCGACTGGCTCGCTGGTGCGCACCGGACTGTCCTGGAGCGTGGCGCACAGGCCGTATTGATCGAGCGTCCACTGCGGGATGCGCCGGCCCCTGGCGATGAGGCGGATCGGGCTGGCTTCAAGCGTGAAGGGGAAGTCGTCGGCGGGCCAGTCGCGGCGTTCGATGCGGAAGTCCTTGTTCACGTCGCCGGTGAGGACGAGGCCGTAGTTCCACGGGGTGGTCGGGTGGATTTCGAACGCGGGCCACTTCTCAGTGTCCACGTCTTCGCGCCACTTGGCATCGCGCAGCGCCGCGGTGCGTCCATCGACCTTGCGGTACTCTTCGCCGATCTCCAGCGAGAAGGTCATCGGGCCATAAGAGACGCTGGCTGCGTTGTGATTTCTGTCCCAGCGCTTGACGCTCAGGCGCATGGGCAGGTGCAGCGTAACGGTGTCGCCATCGCGCCAGGTGCGGTCGAGGCGCGCATAGCCGGCCTTCAACTCGGCGCTGCTCTTTCTCCCGTTGACTTTGACGGTTGCGTCGCTCGTCCAATCCGGGATGCGCAGGTAGAGCGGAAACGCGACATCGCGGCTCATGCGCAGTGTGAAGCGGATGTTGTCTTCGAAGGGGTAGCGGGTTTCTTCGATGAACTCCACCTCGGTGCCGTCGCCGACTCTGATCTTCGCGCGGCTGGCGCTGTAGATCGCAGCGCACGCTCCATTGTCCGGCGTGGCCATCCACAGGTACTCAACCATGTACGCCCAGCCGTGCGAGTGGTTATGCTGGCAGCAGCGGTGGCTCAGGGGGTTCATCGTCAGCATCGGCCCGCCGTTGTCAAAGCCGGGCGAGTGGCTGACTGAGTCGCTCACGACCATGTTCGGGCTGGTGAGGTAGCGCAGTCCGCGGAAGTCGGGCGTGAATGCGGCGGGCAGGGAGTTGAAGGCGACTTCTTCGGTGTGCGCGGCCCAGAACGGATCGCCGGTGATGGTGAGCAGCGTTTCGTTCGAGAGCATCTGCTCGACCATGCCGCAGGTTTCGATGGCCTGGCGCGGATCGTCGAAGCCGACGCGGCAGTTCTCATCGCCGCCGAACATGCCGCCGGGCACCTGGCCGTAGAGCCGGCGGATGGTTTCGAAATTGTCATAGGCGGCCTGCAGATGGCCGGGCTGCTTTGACTGCAGCCAGTACGTCGCCGGTTCGCCGAAGGCCTGCGCGACGTTGACGTTGTGCCAGTTGGGCAGGGTGTTTTTCTTCGTCCAGTCGGCGGTGTTGTCGTGGATCTTGCGCGCGAGATCGAGGAGGAACGCATCGCCCGTGCGGTTGTAGAGCCAGTAGATGGAAAAGAGGTTGTCCCCGCCGCGCAGGTGCTGCCAGTAGTGCGTGAGGAGTTTGTCATCCGGCACGGTCATCTGGTACCGGAAGTAGCGCGTCATGAGGTCGATGACGCGCTGGTCGCCGGTGTACTCGTAGTAAGACTGCAGGCAGAAGAGCATGGGCATGTTGGCCCAGAAGTCCTGAGAGCCGTCGTCTTCGAAGATCCGCACGGGGCCGAAGTTGCCGTCGGCTCGCTGGCTGCGCAGCGCGCCCTCGAGCCAGATGCGCGCTTCGGCGATCATGCGCTCGTCGCCGAGGAGATAGCCGATGTCCCCGTAGCCCTTGAGCCAGTAGGGGACTTCCTCCCAGCCCCACTTGCCCTGGCCGTCGGGCGAGAGCCACGCGTTGTCTTGCTTCTCGAGCCACGGGCTGAGTTCTTCGAGATGGCCGGTGACGCCGTCGGCCTGCAGTTCAAGGCAGCGCCGCAGCCAGCCCTCGGCGGTGACGGCGCCCACGGGCAGTTTGATCATCGCGCTGGGCGCGAGCGGCGGGCGATTGGAGACGTAGTGGGCGTTGGTCGAGTCAACGGGCGGGTGCGGAACCATCGTCACATTCACCGTCTGCATCGCGCACCCTCCCGCGAGAACGATCATCAGCAGGAACATCATGGCCGCAGCATTGTTCATGTCAGCCTCCCCGACGAAAGCGATGGGGCGGCGCCCCCAGACACGGGCCGCCGCGAGGTCATTCTATCAGCGGGCGGACACACGGCCGTGGCGAGGGATCTGAACCTGTGCGAGCGGACGCAGACCGGCGCGTGAAGTCGGGCCGCTCATCAACGGCGCAGGGCATCGGCGCTGCGCGAAGGGCGAGGCAGACCCCGGATGGCGTGTACCATTGCGCCGCTTTCGAATTGGTCCGTTCGCTGCGCGCAGGAGGAGGGAGGATTCGATGATCACGCGCGTACAAAGCGCCGGCGTCCGCCGCGATAAGCGCGACGCCCAATGGCCCGGCCGCCTCCTGGCAATCATCTTCTGCGTCCTCGTTTCCGGTGGGGGCGCCGCTCTCGTCTGGGTCGGCTGGCGAGGCGTTATCACCCAGCACCTCGTCATCACATCTCGAACCGGAGGCACGTTTCAACCGACTGTCTCAAGCACGATCGTCTACACCGGACTCGCCGCCGTTCGGGTCGGCTCGGGAATGATCGCCGCCGGTCTGCTGCTTGCATCGTGGGGGATGACGTGGGCGGCGTCCGTGGTCAAGGTCTGGCGCGGCGGTGTATCCGCGTATCGGACGCGTCCAATCCTCTGGTGGATCTCACTGGCCGTGTTTGTGCTGACTTTCCTCTTGCTCACCCCCCCGTGGATCGGCGCGCATGCCGTCGCCTGGCTGGCGGTGATTGCAGCGTTCGTGCTGCTGGGTGCGCAGCGGCGGGCGAGCATGATCTGGAACATCGGCCGAGCGCTCTTCATCGCCGCCGTTGCGGTTGCCCTCATCGCCGGGCCATTGAGATGGTCGGGGGTGGGCGGCCTGCTGCTCTTCGGCGGCGTCTTCGCCCACCTCTTCACCCTGCGCTTCCCGCAATGCGCCTCATGGACGGCGCTGGCGATTGAGCACGCGGAACCGAACCACGGAAGCACGCGGCCACACGAGCCATGCGTGTAAGCCGAGATTTTGGCACGGCGATCCCAGACACGGCGGATCGGTTGCGGCGTTCATGCACTCCGCCTCGCGCGAGGATTTCGCCCCGGCGGGGGGGGCGCGAGTGTAGCCACGGGTGAAGCGAAGCGCGGGCGCAGCCCGGCGAGCGGAACCCGTGGCCAGCACTTTCGTCGCTCTCGCGGGTCTGAATCACAGCGTCCGCCGCTCTGTATCAGATCGTCGGCAACGATTCCGGGGGGGTGTTCCGGCCGGTGGTGTTCGGTTCGGTGGCGGTGCTGTCTTCGGGGATTGCCGAGGTCTTTGCGCCGGCAGTGATGATGAAGCGCAGCGCATCTTCAAGGTTCATGTCCAGCGGTGTGACGTTGGCCCGCGGCACCAGCAGCAGCATGCCGCCGAGTTGATACGACTGGGGAAAGTAGACGACGAGGTAATCCTCGCCGCCGAGACCTTGGGGCAGGTCTTCATAGGTGTCGCGCATCAGCAGGCCGACGGCCTTGATGCCCGAGTCGCCGAACGTAACCACGACGACCTGGCTGACGGCTCCTTCGCGACCTGAGCGCGAGAAGAAACTGAGCAGGTCGTGTACCGCACCGTAGATGGTCTTCACGAGCGGCACGCGGCCGATCATGCGCTCAGCGATATTGATGAGTCCTGGAACGCCGCGCTGGTTGATGAGCAGGCCGAAGAGGAAGATGAGGATGATGCCGATGGCCAGGCCCATGCCCCGGGTGTACCACGATTCAGGAATCACGTACAGCAGCGCCGTGCCAAGCACCTGCTCAGTGTAGTAGAAGAGCCAACCAAGCACGACAAGCGTGACGATGAGTGGAAGCAGGCCGACAAGCCCCTGGAGGAAGATCGTGACGATGAGGCGAAGCAGGCGTCCCGGATGGCCCTGTCGCAATTCTTCTCGCAGACGGCGACGGCGCGCTCGCGGCGTCCGGCGTTGCGGATGCCGATCGCTGCGAGTGTGTTGCTCATCGCCCACTGCACCTGCAGCCTGGTCCGCGGCGCCGCCTTTTTGATGCGGTCGAGGAGGGTGGACGGGTGACGGCATGATGCTCTCGTCCTTTTCATGCACCGGCCGCATGGCGAGTTGATCCTGCGTGGCGAGAAGCCTGCCCTGGCGCGGGCGGCGGGCCGATCGAGTATCGTAGCAGCCGACGAGGCTGATCGGTCGGCAGCGCCCTTCCATTGCCGGGCGCAACCGGGTACCGTATGGGGTGAGCCGGGGCGAGACGGCCCGTCGTTGTCAACGCCGGCGGCAGCAGGCGCCGGCGACACTCCCGGAGGGATCGACCCATGACCCAGCGCATCGCCATCTTCTGGCCTGGGGACTACCGTGCCACACCCAACGAACTGGCGCGGCCCAACGTCGAGCAGGCCACGGGCCAACTCGAGGCGGCGCTCAAGCGGCTCGGGCGGTCGAGTTACCGCGTGGAGGGCTTTCTCACGCGGCCCCACGAAGCGATCGAAAGACTCGGCCCCATCGATGATCCGATGATCGGCGTGTGCGCGCACTGGTTCTACGGTCCGCACACGACCGACGGCGTGGTCGGCAAAGACAACCCACTGCTGCTGGCGAGCAACTTCTCGGGCACCTGGCCCGGGCTGGTGGGTCTGCTCAACACCGGCGCCTGCCTCGAAAGCGTGAACCGTTCCTTCTCGCGCGTCTGGACCAGTGCCGCCGACTGGACGCAGGACAACGACTTCATGGCCCGGCTCGAAGACTGGGTGACCACCGGCCGGGTCGAGTATCGCGAAGATGAACTCAAGACGCCGCACACCCCGACGCTCGAAGCCAAGCGGCTTGCCGATCAGGTGGCGGCCGACATTCGCCGGCGGCGCGTGCTGGCCCTGATGCTCGGCGACACGTCGATGGGCATGATCAACGGCTACTTCGGGCCGCGCCTGCTTAATCCCGTCGGCTTCACCGAACACAAGGTGGACCAGGCGTGGATCATCGATCGCGGCCGATCCATCAAAGACGCGCGCCTCGACGAGGCTTTGGCCTTTGTCAATTCCAAGGGCGTGCAATTCCACTACGGCGAACGCGATGCAAAGGACTTTGACAGGAATGCCACGCGCGAGCAGTTGCGCGATTATCTCGCCGTGCTCGATCTGGTTGACGAGTTCAAGTGCGACTGTCTCGGCTGGCAGTATCAGTTGGGCCTGATCAACCTGCGCCCGCCGAGCGACTTTGCCGAAGGGCTGTTCAATTCAACCTGCCGGCCGGAAAGCAGCGGCGACACCATCGTCTGCTCGACCGAAGCCGATCAGGGCAACCTCGTGCCGATGGAGATGATGAAACGGCTGCTCAAGGCCAAGGGACTGCACCAGGCGCTCATGTTCCACGATGTGCGCTGGGGCGGCGAGCATGAAGGCCGATTCGTCTGGGTGCTGCTCAATTCCGGATCGTGCGGCGCCTACGCCTTCAATCACGATCCCGACACGCTCAGGGGCGTGCACTCGTATCGCCAGCCGGCGGGTTACTTCCCGGTGCCCGGCGGCACGTTCGCCGGCGAAAGCCTGCCGGGCAAGATGACATGGGCGCGCGCGTATATCCGCGGCGGCAACCTCTGGATGGACGTGGGCGCCGGCGAAGTGATCAAACTGCCAGCCGAGAAGCGCGATGCCTGGTGGAACGGCACGACGCGGCAGTGGCCGTTCATGGCGGCTGACCTCGGCGTGCGGCAGGACACGGTCATGGCCCACTACATGTCGAATCACATTGCCGTGGCCTACGGCGACATTCTCGATGAGATGGTTGTACTGAGCGCTTCGCTGGGATTCAAAGTGCGGCTCATGCAGGGGACGGATCTGCGATGACCGCCGAGGCGCCCGTGTTCGTCGGCGTGGATGTCGGAACGGGCAGCGCGCGGGCCGGCGTGTTCGATGCCGAGGGCCGCATGCTGGGAAGCGCGGCGCATCCGATCCGCATGTGGCGGCCCCAGACCGACTTTGTCGAGCAATCGTCCGATGACATCTGGCAGGCGTGCTGCACGGCGGTGAAAGACGCCATGCGCCTGGCTGGAGCCAGCGCCGATCGCGTGGCCGGCGTCGGCTTTGACGCGACGTGTTCGCTGGTCGCGCTGGACGAGAATGACCGTCCGGTGACGGTGAGCCCCAGCGGGCACGACGAGCAGAACGTCATCGTTTGGCTGGATCACCGGGCCATCGAGCAGGCCGAGCGCATCAACGCGATGGGCCACAATGTGCTCCGCTACGTCGGCAAGCGCATCTCGCCCGAGATGGAGTCGCCCAAACTGCTCTGGCTCATGGAGAATCTGCGGCAGACGTGGCTTCGCGCCGTGCGCTATTTCGACCTGCCCGATTTTCTGACCTATCGCGCCACGGGTTGCGAAGGCCGCTCGCTTTGCTCGACGGTGTGCAAGTGGACGTACCTCGGTCACGAACCTTCCGATGCAGCCGACTCGCTCGGACGGTGGGATGCGACATACTGGAAGGCGATCGGCCTGGGCGACCTGGCAGCTGACGGCTTCAAGCGCATCGGCACGCGCATTCGCCCGCCGGGCGAAGCAATGGGTACGGGTCTGACGGAGAAGGCCGCAGGAGAACTCGGCCTGAAGCCCGGTACCTCGGTCGGTGTGTCGATCATCGACGCGCACGCGGGCGGGCTCGGCCTGCTCGGCGCGCCGCTGGAGGGCAAGCATCCCACTCCGGCTGACATGGAGCATCGCCTGGCGCTCATCGGCGGAACGTCCACGTGCCACATGGCCGTGTCGCGCCGGGCGCACTTCATCGACGGCGTGTGGGGGCCGTACTTCGGCGCCATGATTCCCGACATGTGGCTGACCGAAGGCGGGCAGTCGGCCACGGGAGCGCTCATCGATCACATTATCTTCTCCCACGCCCGGGCGGCGGAACTTCAGCGTGAAGCGAACGATGCGCGCAAGAGCGTCTACGAGATTCTCAACGGCCATCTCGAGCGACTCGCTGCGGGAAGCGACCTTCCCGCTCAACTCACGCGCGACCTGCACGTCATGCCCGATTTCCACGGCAACCGCTCGCCGCGCGCCGACGCGACGCTGCGCGGCATGATCTCGGGCCTGCGCCTGTCCGACTCCATCGACGACCTCGCGCTGCTCTACCTGGCGACGGTGCAGGCGGTCGCGCACGGCACGCGGCACATCGTCGATACCCTCAACGGCAGCGGCTACCGGGTTGACACGATGTTCGCGTGCGGCGGCGGGACGAAGAACCCGGTCTTCCTGCGCGAGCACGCCGACGTCACCGGACTGCGAATCGTGTTGCCGCGCGAGCCGGAGGCGATCCTGCTGGGTTCGGCAATTCTGGGGGCGGTCGCGTCGGGGCGGTTCGCGACCGTGCTCGACGCGATGGCGGCGATGAACCATGCCGACCGGATCATCGAGCCGTCGGGCGGCTCTGTCAGAGCCTTCCACGACGCCAAGCATCGCGTGTTCCACCGCATGTACGAAGATCAGTTGGCGTATCGCGCGTTGATGCGATGAGGGCGGGTGCTGTGTTTTACTTGGACAACGCGCCGCGGACGCCCGGAGGGCGCCAAGTCCCATCAGAAGTCCTTCGGCGTCGTCCGCTTCACCTCCCAGCGCTGGCGCAGGCGCACGGAATCCACGCCGAGTTTCGTTCCCGTGGATGACGAGTTGGAGCCGAGGCACTCGAGGCGGATTGTGTGTGTGCCGGCTGTCCAGTTTGCGCTGCCGAGATTGATCTCGTCGAGTGCGACGGTGGGGCTGTAGAAGTCCACGCCGCCGCGCACCTCCTGGCCGTCAAGAAGGATGCGGTAGCGGCCGAAGTCGTAGGACTTGGTGAACCGAATGGTGAGTTGCCGGAGATCGTCCGTCGCGACCGTGAAATCGAATTCGACCCACGCCCCAGAGCCGTGGTTGTTGTCGATGAAGAGCTGGCCGTCGCCGGTCCACGGGAAGCCGCTTTGCAGATGCAGCCCTTCGACCCTTTCGCTGCGCGCGGTGGAGAGCAGTTCACGTCCTTCGATCACGACATCCAGATTCGGCAGCACGCGCTCCTGAGCGCCCGGCAGTTCGGCAAAACCAAACGGCTGCCCGACCTGGTACCAGAACGCAACGCTGGCGAGGTCGTCGTTGCGCTCGACAAAACCGCGGTTGACTCCATCCGCCAATTCGTCGGTCGAGATCCAGCCGGCGTCTTCGATCTCGACGCGCAGCGAGCGGGTGAAGTAGATGGGATCGGGGATGTGCCAGCGGTAGATCGTGGTCGTGTATCCGACCGCGCCCCACTCGCCCTGCAGCAGCGGCACGCCGAAGTACGGATACGTGCCCATCGCCATGCCCCACGCGTTGAGTGCGTAATCTTCGGTGCCGGTGCCCTGGATGCTCGGCGTCGTTTCGCCGTCAATGTAGAACTTCTCATCGCCCTCGCCGAACCACTCCGGGCTGCGCGAGCGGACGCTGAGCACCGTGCCGACGTAATGGCCGGCGCCGGTGGCGTCGAGGATGAGGTAGTCGCGATCCGATTGCGCCGGAAACTCCTGGCGGTACTGGGCGCAGAAGTAGGGCGTCTCGGGCGGCAGCCACTTCTTGCTCACGTAATCGATCTGGTAGTAGAGCGCGTTGAGCGGCAGCGTGGACTGGTTCTCGATCTCGATGCGGGCCGAGTTGTAAAAGGGCATGGGCCAGAAGCAGTTGTACGCATCGCCGCCCTGCACGAGCACGGGGAGCGAAAGCACCTCGGCGCGGTGGCCGAAGCCTGCCGCGAAGAAGTCGCCCAGCGGCGCTTCGACCGCGGGGCGCTGGGCGCCATCCCAGTACATGCGCAGGACGAGTTGGGAGTGGTTCGCGTTGCCATCGCGGCCGAGCCAGCCGGGCGCGGGGTCGGGAAAGGTGATCCAGATGTGCGTGATGACGCCGGGGCCTTCGATGTCGGCAAGCGTCAACGTGCCGCCGGGCTCGATGCGGCGATTATCCCGGTTGCTCGAACGCTCCGGCGCGGCCGAGGACACACGCATCGATCGATCGCTGCTGAGCATGAGAAGGTTGGAAAGCGAGCCGGCGCTGGCCGTGGGAATCGGCACCGCGACGTTCACTTCGCATCCACCAGCGAACAGAGCAAGACCGAGGGATCCAATACCTATGAGCAGAGTTCTCCCACGCATGCCAGGTCCTCGATGTCAGGATTCATCAGGCGAGTTGGATTTCGAGCCGTTGGCCGGCTTCGAGCGTGATCTGCGGGTCAAACTGAATGTGAATGCGGCCATCGGCGATGTTCATTTCCATATTGATCATGCGGTCATTGATCATGGCCACGGGTCGACCCTTTGCTTGCCTGACGGCCTCGGGCTGTGCGATCGCGACCGACGACAATTGCAGTTGCCCCCAGCGCATGTCAATGGCAACACGATGCCCTTGCGCGTCGTTGGTCTGGGCGAATGAGCCCCAACCCTCGGCGGCAGTGAACGCCGCTTTGAAGTTCTCTGGAGCGAGCCGGGGTGCGAAACCGATATGTCCGCGCGGTCCGTCGTACTCGAAGCCGCACAGCGCGAGATACACGCCCCAACTGGCCAGGGCGCGGGCATAGTGGTCGCCGCACTCGACTTCGTTGAATGGGTTGCGCCTGCTCGGGTGATAGCGATCATGAATCGCGCGGCAGATCGCCAGGCCCTCTCTGAGCAAGCCGTCCCAGATCATGTGGCCGGCCACCTGGTACTCGATGCCGGTCCAGACTTCTTCGCGGTAGCGCACGCCCTGCGCCAGATACTCCGACTTGGGCCAGGTGCAGGTGAACAGACCCGCATCGCCTGGCCGCGCGAACCAGCGCTCCGGATGATGCGCTTCGTTCTGCGGGCGCACGTCGGGCGCCCAGTTGTACTTCCAGATCGACTGGAGCGCGGTGAGCACGAGTTCCGGCGGATAGATGGGACCGAGGCCGAGTTGATGAGCCCAGCCCTGGCCGAAGAGTTGATCGGACAGACACCCTTGGCCGTATTGATCGCGCGGATGGGCCGCGAGATCGACCTGCTGGATGAAGTACTCGCCGTTGTAGAGTTGCTTCACCGACAGGTCGCGGCCGTTCTCGAAGATGCGATGCAGGCGATGGGCAAAGTCGATCTCACCCATGAGGCGGGCCATCTCTTCGCCGGCGCGAAGGGCCGCGAGATAGAGCGAGCCGACGAAGGTGTTGGGTCCGAAGAAGTTGATGTCGTAGGTGTTGTGCTGACTGCTTTCGATCAGGCCGTCGTCGTTGCCGTCCTGTGTGATCGAATAAAGCAGCACGTTCTTGATGTTGGGCCAGTTGCGTTTGAGAAACGCGTCGTCGGGCGACATGAGATGCTCGCGGTAGCACTTGAGCACGGTGCCGGCCTGACCATCGGCGGCATAGGCGTTGTTTCGCTCGCCGCGGAAGCCGACAAGACCATCTTCGTGAAGCGCTGCGCCGAGGTCCTGATTCTCGCGGACACTGCGTTCGAGTTCGGGAAGCAGTCGGGCCATGGCGTGCTCGTAGTTCCAGACGTGGGTGCAGGTGCCTGAGCAGCAGCCGACGCCCTCCCACGCCCAGAAGCGGCCGGACTTCCACCACTGCGTCGTGCCGGTCGCGAGGTTGCAGACCGTCGAGTGCAGACGGTCGAGCAGCCACCACGGCAGGGTGCTGTCTTCGTAGAAGGTCTTGACCCAGAGGCGCGTGTCCTCGGTGAGTCGTTTGGAATGGTCGAAGACATCGGTAGCAACGTGCGCTGCATCGGCGAAACGGCTCGCATACTGCTGCCCGACGCCGGAGCGATTGGGAAAGTGCCAGGCGAGGACGAAGGTGAAGGTGTGGGCCGCGCCGGGCTCAAGTTCTACGGAGTCAGCCTGCAGCCCGATGGAGCGGCGCACATCGGCGTCGCAGGTGAAGTTGCGATCTGAGATCGGTGCCGCAACGCCGCCGAGTTTGGATGCGGAGCGAGCGACATCCGCGCTGCCGACGAAGGGTCCATCGTACATGAGCGTCATCGTACCGTAGTCGTCAAGTTCTTCGAGCGGGCCGCTTGGGCCGAAGCGCGACTCGTCGGCGAGTTCGATGTGGTCGATGTTGATGTGGCCCCAGCCGCCGGAGTGGGCGTCCACGATCTCAATGGCTGCCTTGCTCCCGGCCAACTCGCGGACATCCCACGAATCCCAGCGCAGCAGTTCCTGGTTGCGGCCCGTGGAGGTGCGAACGACTTTGCCGTTCACGAGCAGGTTGATGCAGGTCTGGCCTTTGTGGTCGCCGCCGCCGATCATGAAGTTGAGGTAATGGCGGCTGATCTCGAATTCGGGGCTGGTCAGCCGGCCGGTTGGTCCATCGCCGCCGAGGAAGGTGTTCACGAGGCCCTGGCCCTGAAAGCCGCTGACGCGCTGCTGGTTGGCAAGCGTGCCGTGCGAAGGCCCGGCGCCGAAGGCCGGGCCCTCGACCCTCCAGTTGCCATAATCCGCGCCTTCGAAGTCGGCGAGCACGATGGGTTCACGGATCGGCTGCGCTGGCTTGGGCAGCGGCCGCATGGAGTGGACGATGGCGCCGCGCCCCTTGCGCGACTCAACGCGACCGACGCGCTGAGCCCGCAGGTACTTTCCATTGTGATGGCAGATCGCGTTCTCCAGCCACGTAAGCACGCCGACTGCAACGGTGCGATTCGACGTATTGCGAACGGTGAGATTGAAGATGGTCGCGGGCAGTGTGCTGTCGGGCGCGTTGAGCGGGATGAACGGCGAGAAGGCCTCCAGGTGCACCTTCGCCGGGCAGTCCGCCGCGGCGTAGTGCACGTCGGCGATGGGATAGCGGCCGGCGAACTCGACGCTGCGGAAGCCGGCTGACGACAGGCGTCGAACGGTGTTCGTGCCGCCGTCGTCGATGACGATCGCAAAGCCCTGCTCGATGGGGGACGCGGCGGGCGGCAGGTCGTAGTTGTCGCGCCCGTAGCCGCTGAAGTACTGCTGGTTGAAGATCTGCCAACAGCCGAGCGTGCCGTCGCCGAGGAGGTAGAGCTGGCCGGCTGCGACGCCGCCCACCGGCATGCCGATGTACTTGAGATCGTCGCCGCGACAAACGCGCGGCTGGCCGCGCTGCGTCAGCGCTGCGACCCACTCTGCGGCGAGTTTTTTGTCGGCCGGGACGAAGTGGGAGATTCCATCCGGCTGTTCGAACGGCCCAGCCATGATGGCCTGCGAGAGACCCGGCAGGGTCAGAGCAGTCAACCCAGCTCCCGTCGCGTGGAGGAACTGCCGGCGGGTGGGCAGGCATGATCCACTGCAGTCACATGTTGATGCGTTGGATTCCGGAGTGGCCATGCGTAATCTCCGCGCACAGAGCGCCGCCGCGGGTGGCGCCGCGCGGCGTTCAGGACCTCAAATCGGATCGCCGCCGGTTTCGACGTTTTCGCTGGTGAAGACGCGCGAGCCCAGCGTGATTTCTTTCGGCACGGTTTCGCCCTGCAGGATCTTGAGGGCCATGTCGATCGCTTCAGCGCCGCCGGTCGGATACTGGAACGTGGCGGCGAGGATGCCTTGCTTCACATAGACGACGCCTTCCTGCGGCAGCGCATCAATGCCGACGAACTTGATCTTGTCTGCGCGACCCGCGGCCTGGGCGGCGAGATACGCGCCGTGGGCTCCCGGGTCATTGTGGGCGTAGACGAGATCGATGTTGTCGAAGCGTGACAGGGCCGACTCCATCTCCTTGCGCGCATCGGGTTCGAGCCATTTCATGTCGGCTTCGAAGATGATGTTGATCTCGCTGCCCTTGATGGCTTCGCGGAAACCGGAGTGACGATCCTGGCCGGGTGTGGAGGTCATGAGGCCTTTGAGTTCGACGACGTTGCCCTTGCCGCCGAGGGTCTGGACGATCCACTCGCCGGCCTTGCGGCCGATGAGTTTGTTGTCGGCGCCGATGAAGCAGGTGTATTCATCACCGATCACGCGTCGGTCGAGCACGATAACAGGAATGCCGGCCTGCACCGCCTTGGCGACGGGCTCGGTGAGCGGCTGGGCCTCCTTGGGGCTGATGATGATGAGATCGACGCCGGCGCTGACGAACTCTTCAACGTGAGCGCGCTGCTTGAGGGTGTCGTTCTGTGCGTCCTTGAAGATCATCTTGAGTTCCGTGTGCGCCTCAGCAGCTTTGCGGACATCATCATTCATCTGCACGCGCCACGGTTCGCCGAGATTGCACTGGCTCATGCCGATGGTGTACGAGGCCCCGGCGCCGGATGAGGCGCCGCCGCTGGAGGAGGTCGGCGTCGAGCGCTTGCAGCCCGCCGCAGCCGGCGCGATCAGCAGCAGCGAAACGAGCAATCTGAGGAACGCAGCGTGTTTCATGTGGACCACCTGTCTGGCTAATCTGTGCGCCGCTGGAGAAGTACGGCGACGATGACGATGACGCCGGTGAGCATCAGCCGGCTGGCCTCGGGGACGGCGTTGATGCTGAGGATCTTATCGAGATAGCCGATCGTGAGCGTGCCCAGCAGGGTCAGGCCGATCCCGCCGCGACCGCCCATCAGATTGGTGCCGCCGATGACGACGATGGCGATGGCGGTGAGTTCATAGCCGATGCCCGCCTCCGGGTCGCCCTGCTGCTCCTGCGCCGCCTGGCACAGGCCGGCGACGGCCGAGAAGACTCCCGCCAGCGCGTAGGCGAGGACTTTCATCATGGTGACCGGCACGCCCGAGAGCCGCGCTGCTTCCTCATTGCCGCCGATGGCGTAGAGATAGCGCCCCCAGCGCAGGCGCGACAGGATGATCCACGAGACGAGCACGCACGCGAGGAAGATCAGGCTGACGACGGAGACATTGTCGCCCAGCAGGCGCGAGTCGATGGTCCGAAACACGTGCGGCACGTCGGCGGCGGTCCAGGAGCCGTCGGGCAGTTGCATCGCCGTCGAAACCTTTCTGCCGCCGCTGATGCTCTTGGCCAGCCCGCGCGCAAAGACCATCATCGCCAGCGTAACGATGAACGGCTGAATGCGCAGCCGCGCGATGATGCCGCCTGAAGCGGCGCCACATGCAGCGCCCAGCGCCAGACACGCCGGAACGGCCAGCCAGGGCGACCACGACCAGTGAATGCTCAGAATCGAAAAGGCCACGGCGACCAGCGCCAGCACGCTGCCCACCGAGAGATCGATCCCGGCCGTGATAATGACGAACGTCATGCCGCACGCGAGCATGCCGTAGACCGACGCCTGGCGCAGCGCATCGCGATGCGTGTTCCACTTGTAGAAAGCGCCGTCGCCCGAGAAGATGACGCCGATGAGCAGGACAAAACACAGGGCGAGCAATGCCGTCGCCGAGGAACTGGTGATCCAGGCGCGCCAGCCGGACCGCTCGCGATGTTCGAGCGCGAGCAGCGCAGTCGGGTTGTCCGGCGCTTCAGGCATCGGCAGTTGAACCCATCGCGGCGCGGAGCAGTTCGGCGGGCCCGGCCCGGCCGCCTTCGAACGACGCGGCGACGCGGCCGCGATGCATCACCATAATGCGGTGGCTTACCTGGAGCAATTCGAGCCACTCCGACGAACTGAAGACGATGCTCCGGCCTTGCTCGCTCCATCGGTTCATGAGCAGGTAGATCTCGTGCTTGGCGCCGACGTCCACGCCGCGCGTCGGATCATCAAGCAGCAGGATGCTCGGATCGGCGCCCATCCAGCGAGCGAGAACGACCTTCTGCTGATTTCCGCCCGAGAGCGTCGCGACGCGCTGGCGCAGCGACGCGGCTGATAGATTGAGTTGCCGCGCCGATTCGCGCGCCTGCTGCGCCTCGGCAGCGCGATCGATCCAGCCCGCCGGGCTTAGCCTCGGCAGCGTCGCCAGAGTGGAATTGGCGATGATGTCCATCGCCGGCACCAGCCCCGTGCGCTTGCGGTCGTTGGTGACGAGGGCGAGGCCGGCGGCGATGGCGGCGCGAGGCGAGTGGATGCACGCGGGCCGGCCGTCGATTTCGACGCGGGCGGTGCCGCGATCGGCGAACGCGCCGAAGATGGTCCAGAGCAGTTCGCTCACGCCCGAGCCTTCGAGACCGACCAGCCCCAGGATCTCGCCGCGATGGACCTGCAGTGACACGTCGCGGACGACGGGCGGCAGGCCGGGCCGAGCCCCGCGGACGGTGCAGTGGCTTACGCGCAGGCGCACATCGCCGTTGGCCGCGGCGCGCCGCGGCGCCTGCTCGCTCATCGAGCGCCCGACCATGAGGCGCACGAGTTCGCCGGCCGGGAGGTCCGCGGCGCGGCGCGTGGCGATGAGCCGGCCGTCGCGCAGCACCGAGATGCGATCGGCGATGGCGTAAATCTCTTCGAGACGGTGGGTGATGTAGATGACGCCGCAGCCGGCGCCCTTCAGATCGGCAATCCGGGTGAAAAGGTGGCGCACCTCGGGCTCGCTGAGCGCACTGGTCGGTTCATCCATGACGATGATGCGGGCATCGAGCGCCAGAGCCTTGGCGATCTCGACGAGTTGTTGCGTTGAGATGGCCAGGCTGTCCACCGTGCGGCGGGGGTCAACGTGCAGCCCCACGCGCGCGAGCAATGCGCGGCTGCGCTCCAGCGAGCCGGCTCGACGAAGCCAGCCCGCGGTTGATGGTTCACGGCCGAGGAAGAGATTGTCGGCGATGGACATGGACCCGACGAGCGAGAGTTCCTGGTGGATGATGGCGACGCCGTGCGCAGCCGCGTCGCGCGGACTGCGCAGCGATGCCGGGCGGCCCGCGACGTCGATCCGGCCTGCATCGGCGCGCAGAGCGCCGCCGAGTATGCGCATCAGCGTGCTCTTGCCGGCGCCGTTCTCGCCCGCCAGAACGTGGACTTCGCCGCAGTGCAGGTCGAAACTGACCTCGCGCAGCACCCGCTGTCCGCCGAATGACTTGCTGATGCCCTCCATTTCGAACAGTGCGGCAGCGGTGAATGGAGGATGCGACGCAACGGGCATCGCGTACATGCTACCCGGCGGGCCCGACGCCCGCCGCCGGCGAGGTGCGCCCGCGAGCCGATCGACGCCGGATGGTGAAGATCGATCGCACGTCGGCGCGCCAGGCCGGCAGGGCCATCGTGATGAGCGTCTCTTCAATGTTGGTGAGGATGACCACGCTCATCGCCAACCACGCCGGCCAGTCCGGGCCGCGCGCGAAGATGGTGATGGCGGCGCCGAGGATGAACACCCAGCACATCTTGGCCGCCCAGGTGTGGTACGCCGGCAGGCGCCCGAAGCGGAAGAGCGCGGCAAAGACCGAAACCGCGTAACTGGTCATCATCACCGCAATCAGAATTGAGTTCCGCTGGGCAAACTCCGGGCGGAGCATCGCCACGGCAAAGAGCAGCGACGAATACATGAGCGCATCGGCGATGCTGTCGAGGCGGGCGCCGATCACCGAGCACTGGTCGAGCAGGATCGCCAGGCGGCCGTCGAGCCAGTCGGTGAAGAGCATCACACCCAGCAACCAGAAGAAGAGAGTCTCCTGGCCAAGTCCAGCGAGAATAAACAGCACGACAGAGCCGACAATGCGTGAGCAAGTGAGCAGGTTCGGCCAGGTGAGCCACCCGGCACGGCGCCGTCCGTCGGCGTCGCGAACACCGGGGCCGGAAGTGAGCGGCTCGTGCCGGGGCATGCAACCTCTGATGAAGTGTAGTTGAACGGCGAGCAATGGGTCGGGAGAGACGTAGCGTTTCTGCGGCGCCCGTTCGGTGCGGGCGGGCTGGCTCGATCGCCATCGAAACAGTGTGCGGCGCCAGCGCGCTTCCGGCGCCGCCTTTGTGCGATGTGCCGGCTCGACAAGTATGGGCGTTTTCCCTGCTTGCGCGAGGCAGCCAACCGAGTAGCATCGAAGTGAGCAGTCGGCGATTTCAGCCGCTCGCAAGGAGCATCGCCATGACCAGAATCCGCATGGGAACTACGGCTCGCGAGATCATGTCAACTGATCCGGTGTGCGCCGCGCCTTCGATGACGCTTCGGCAGGTGTCGCGCCTGCTGGTCGAGAACGACATCTCCGGCGCGCCCGTGGTCGATGAGTCAGGTCGGATGGTGGGGGTGATTTCCAAGACGGACTTGGTTCGCCGCCTGGCCGAGGGCGGCATGGCCGTCGCTCCGGCGTTCTTCTTCGAGTCGCTCGAAGAGTCGGGCGAGGACATCGGAGAGGCCGTGCCCGCGACGGAGATTCTCGTCGAGGAGTGCATGGCGGAGGAGCCGATCACGGTCAAGCCGGAGGCCACGGCACAGGAGATCGCCCGCCTCATGTGCGACGCCGGAGTGCACCGGGTTGTGGTCATCGACGGCGAGGGCTTTCCTGAAGGGATCATCACGACGCTCGATCTCCTCGGCGTGCTTGCCGCCCCGGCTGAAGCGAAGCACCGCTGATGGACTGCATCTGCTTGCTCCAGCGAACCGAACTCGAGGAAGAGGTGAACCGATGACCGCAACCACTGCCCATGACGTATTCTCCGCCACCGTACACAAGAGCGAGGAGTGGATTCACGAACTCCAGCGCGACCTCGACTGCGATCCGCAGCAGGCGTACGCGGCTTTGCGGGGCACGTTGCATGCGCTGCGCGACCGGCTGCCGGCTGATCAGGCGGTGCAACTGGCGGCGCAGTTGCCGATGCTGATCCGCGGCCTGTTCTACGAAGGCTGGAAGCCGGCCGCCACGCCCACGCGCATTCACCGGCAAAGCGAGTTGTGCGAGCAGGTGTGTGTCCGCGCCGGCCGCGTGTTCGACATGCCCGTCGAACAGGTGATCGAGGCCGTGTTCAAGCTGCTCAACCGGCACGTGAGCGCCGGCGAGATCTGTGGTGTGATCAGCAATCTGCCGCAGGAACTGCAGCGGTGCTGGCCGGATTGAGGTGCGTCCGCCGTGCCCGGCGGACCGACGGCGTCACTGGCTGCAAGGGGGCGGGGAATCCACCCCGGGAATCCCGCCCTGATTGTGCTCTCCGCGCTGAGCACGGTGGCAGACCGGGAATACTCATTTCATGCCGCGACTTTATGGGCAGGCGGCCGTCGCGCGATGGCCGCGCTGCGCCGAGGCTGCACGATTCAGCAGGGGGCGTCATGAAACTCAGCACCACCGGACTCGCTTGCATTCTTCTCACTGCATCCGTCGCTTTGGCGCAGCATCCATTCGCCGACGATCCGGACTGGGTATCGACCGATCTTCGCTACTCGACCGGCGCAGCGCTGGCGGACATCAACGGAGATGGTCTGCTCGATCTGGTCGTCGCCAACGGCAACGACATGCGCCGTGAGCGCCTGGCCGTCTACTACAACCAGGGTGGCGGCGCTTTCCCAGGCACGCCGGACTGGGAGTCGAGCGACGCCGAGTACAACGGCCATCTCGACGTGGCCGACGTAAACGGCGACGGCTGGATCGACGTCGCGGTCGCCGTGCTGCTGCCGGACGTGGCCAGCGCCAAGGTGTATCTCAACAACCACGGCACGCTCTCGAGCCTGCCGGACTGGTACAGCCAGCAACGTGATGCATCGTTCGGCTGCGCCTTTGGCGACATGAATGGCGACGGCCGGCCCGATCTGGCCCTGGCCTCAGGATGGATGTATGGCGGCGACGAGTACCCGGCTCGTGTGCACCTCAACCTCGATGGCGTGCTCTCGCCGGCGCCCGACTGGGAGTCGCAGCAAACTTACATCTACAACGGCTGCGCGTGGGATGACGCCGATGGCGACGGTTGGTTCGATCTCATTGAGACCGGCAGTTTCAGCCACACCGCGGTCTTCCGCAACGCTGGCGGCACGCTCGACGCCGAGCCCGCCTGGACGACGCTCAATAACCCGGGCCAGGATTCGATCATGGTCGCAACCGGCGACGTGACCGGAGACGGCTTGCCCGAACTCTTCACGACGGACAACATCCAACTCAGCGGGGCCGGCTACTTCCGCCAGTACGACGGCCGCGAGAGCGGCTACTACGCCACCTCGTGCTCGTGGTCCTACTACGACGGATACGGCTCTGCCGTTGCGCTGGGCGATGTGAACCTGGACGGCCGCCTCGACTTGGCCACGGGCGCCTGGTGGGATAACTCGAGGCTGTTCTACAACAACGGCGCCGGCCTGCCCGCCGCGCCGTCCTGGTCGAGCCGGCGCAGCAGCGTGGTCGAGAAGATCGTGCTGGGTGACGTGAATCCGTCGTGCGGAGTCGAGCAGCGCATCACCGATCATTTCGACGCGCCGCAATCGCAGCCTCGCCAATTCCACCTGTCGCGCAGCCAGATCAGCAGTGTGGTCGAGGTGCGCCTCGACGGCAACCCGCTGCCGCCGTCGGCGTACATGTGGAATCGCGTGCGCGGCTGCGTGAGCGTCGACATGCGTCTGCCCGGCTCTTCGCTTGAGGTTGAGTTCACCTGGTCGCCGGAAATCGACATGGCGATCACGAACTGGGATCCGAGCCTGGGCAACTTCCTCTATCTGAACCGGCTGTTCGCCGACTGCAACGGAAATGAACTCCCGGATGGCTGTGATATCGCCGAGGGCCGGTCGCTCGATCGCAACGGAAACGGCGTGCCGGATGAGTGCGAAGGGCCGGTGCTGGGTGTTGACGCCTCGTGCCCGCAGGGAGGCGCGATTCGCGTGGAGTGGACCGGCGCGACGCCCGGCGGACAGGCGGCGCTGCTATTCGCCCGCAACCAGGGCTCATTCGTCGTTCCGCCGCAGCAGCCCTGCGCCGGAACGCCGCTTGGATTGGGCGCCAATCAGATTCAGATCGCGTACCGAGGCAGTGCCGGCGCTGATGGCCGCCGCGTTCTCAATGCCACCGCGCCGGGCGCCGCCTGCGGCGGCTACGTGCAACTGCTCGACCTTGACTCCTGCGCGACAAGCAACGTCGTCCGCGTTGAGTGAATTCCTCGCTCAGTAGACCGGCCTGGCGCCGCGGCGGAGTTCGCCCGAGCCGATGCGCACGCGGGCATCGACGACCACCGCGCCGCGCTCGCTGACGATTGTCGGGTTGAAGTCCACCTCTTCGATTTCGGGGCAGCATTCGAGCACCGTGGAGAGGCGAGCGAGGATGTCGCGGACGGCGTGCTCGTCGGCAGGTGGAGCGCCGCGCCAGCCGCGGAGCAACTTCGTGCCGCGCACCTCTTCGAGCATGTCGGTAATGTCGTTGTCCGTGACCGGCGTGAGCCTGAGCGCGACATCCTGGAGAAGATCGACGAGCGTTCCACCGAGGCCGTAGGCGATGGTGTGGCCGAAGGTTTCGTCGAGCGTGGCGCCGATGAGGATTTCGATTCCCTTGGGAATGCTCTGCTGAACGAGCACGGCCGTCATCTGCGAGCCAAGTCGCGCGGCCAGATCGGCGTGCGCCCGGTGCAGCGCTTCTGAGTCGGCGAGATTGAGTTTGACGCCGCCGACTTCGGTCTTGTGCAGAATCTTCGGTCCGATGGCCTTGAGCACGACGGGATAGCCGATCGCCTGCGCTGCTGCGAGAGCGGCGTCGAGGTCTGGCGCGGTGACGGAGCGGGCAATGGGGATCTTCGCCGCCTCGAGTAGCGTCGTCACCTCGCCCGGGCTGAGCCAGCCTCCGCCGCGCTCGTGCGCCGCCTGGATCACCGCGCGAAGGGCCGGCTGATTGAGGTCGCCGACTTCGAGCACTTCGCCTGCGGGCCGGTCGCGCCAGCGCGCAAACTTGAGTGCGCGTGCAAGCGCGGTCACAGCGCCCTCAGGGAAGCGATAACTCGGAATGCCCGACAGCGAGGGCGGCATGCCCTGGGCGCTGAGGAAGGTGGCGAGCACCGGCTTGGCGCACGAAGGCGGGACCGCGTCGCGAATGGCGCGGGCGACGCGATCGGGCGAACCGACGTGCAGCGGCACGAACAGCACGATGACGCTGTCCACGTGCGGATCATCGAGCAGCGCCTTCATCGCCTTGCCGTATTGCTCGGCGTCGGCGCTGGCGATCATGTCAACCGGATTGGCCACGCTCGCGGCCGGCGGCAGGAACGAGCGCAGCGTCTGCACCGTCCGGTCGTCAAGTGTGGGCAGTTCGAGCCCCGCGGCTTCGCACGCGTCGGCCGCCATGATGGCCGGCCCGCCGGCGTTGGTCAGTATCGCGACGCGCGGCCCGGCCGGCAGCGGCTGGTGCGCCAGCAGCGTGGCGATGTCGAAGAGTTCTTCGAGCGTGTTGGTGCGGATGACGCCGCACTGGCGAAAGAGCGCATCGGCGGCACGGTCGCTTCCGGCGAGCGAACCGGTGTGTGAACTGGCCGCCCGCGCCCCGGCCAGCGAGCGGCCGGACTTGACGCAGACGATCGGCTTGACGCGCGCGACCTGGCGGGCGATGCGGCTGAACTTGCGCGGGTTGCCGAAACTCTCGAGGTAGAGCAGAATCACGCTGGTGCGCTCGTCATGCAGCCAGTACTGCAGCAGGTCATTGCCCGAGACGTCGGCCTTGTTGCCTACTGAAACGAAGTTGGACAGGCCGAGATTGAGTCCGCGCGCGTAATCGAGAATTGCCTGGCCCAGCGCGCCGCTCTGCGTGAGCAGACCCACGTGGCCGGGCTGAGGCTGGATCGGCGAGAAGGACGTGTTAAGCCGGACCTTGGGATCGGTGTTGATCACGCCAAAGCAGTTGGGCCCGATGAGGCGGATGCCCGCGGTGCGCAGTTTGCGCACCAGTTTGCGCTCGCGCAATCGCCCTTCTGCTCCCGTCTCCGAGTAGCCGGCGGTGAGCAGCAGGATGCCGCGCACACCCTTGGCGATGCAATCATCCACGACGGCGTCCACGTGGGCGATGGGAACGGCAATCACGGCGAGATCGATGGGCTCAGGTACGTCAATGAGCCGGGGATACGCGGGCACCGACTCGATCTCCGTGGCCTGCGGATTGATCGGGTACAACCGGCCGGTGTAGCCGATGCGCAGCAGATTGTGCAGTACCACCGAGCCGATCTTGCCTGGGTCGCGGCTGGCGCCGATGACCGCGACGCTGCGCGGCTCGATGAAGATGCGCACCGACGCGACGGCCGACTGCGCCTGCCGCTCGTGCAGCCGCTGCTCGTAGACGGGTGTGGGCTGCAGGTCGAGGCGCACGCGCATCATCCCGCCCGCGAGCCGGCTGACCACTTCAAAGCCCGACGCGGCGAGCATCTTGAGCATGCGCTGGTTCTGAATGAGGACGTCGCCGACGATCGAGCGGATGTGCTGCGCGCGGGCGACTTCGGCGAGGCGGTCGAGCAGGGCCGTTCCCAGCCCCTTGCCCTGGGCGGATTCGTTGATGACAAAGGCCATCTGCGCTTCCTCGGGCTGGCCGGGATCGCGCCGATAGTGGCCTACGCCGATGAGCCGCCCCTGCGACTCGGCCACGAGCGTAAAGCGGTCGGCGTAGTCGACATCCATGAGGCTGTCAAGCAGCGCTTCGTCGGCGACGTGCAATTGCAGCAAGCGAGGCTCGACACTCTCGCCGGGCAGCGATTCGATGAACTCATCCAGCGCCGGCCGATCGTCTCCTTCGATCGGGCGGAGTCGCACCACCGAGCCGTCGCGCAGGACGGCGTCGAAGGCGTAGCGCTGGCGAGCATCTTCAAGATTCGGAGATGGAGCAGTCTCGAGAGTCACGACACGGCCTTTCTTCAGCGGCGCTTGCTGGCTCAAAGGGTACCAGCGCGCTTATGTATGACTGTACCCACATAAGCAGAGTAGAATATCCGAAATCGCGCGACCAACGGCAGTTTAGGTGAACTGCCCCGTGGGACAAAACCCTATGGAGGAATGGACTGATGCGAAGCGCCCCTCTGATCGTGGCGTGCCTGGCGGGACTGTGCATTTCACCGTTGCGGCTGGCGCTGGCTCAGGAGCCGGCCGAGCCGGCCGGCCCGGCCTGGACGGACGAGGTCATCGCCTTCAAGGCCGCGGACGGCGCTGATCTTGAAGCCAAACTCTCTCTGCCGAAACGCGACGGTCGCGCACCGGTGGTCTTTTATCTGCATGGCGCCGGGCCGCGCACTTACGACAATCCCTTCGGCTATCGCGACGAAGCCGGACAGGTGCAGGTGGGCCGCTACCTCGACTTCTTCGCCGAGCAACTCGCGCAGCGAGGCGTGGCGTTCTTTCGCATGAGCAAGCGCGGCTGCAAGGCCGTCGGGCCGCCACAGTGGATGCAGATCGAGCGCGAAGTGTTTTCGAAGGCGACGATGAGTGTGCTGCTCGATGACTACGCCGCGGCGCTGCGCCTGCTCGCGCAGCGCGATGACATCGACGCCTCGCGCATCGTGCTGATGGGGTCGAGCGAAGGCACCCGCCTGGGGCCGCTGCTGGCGCGGCGCGAGCCGCAGGGAGTGGTGGGGGTGGTAATGCTCGGCTACGCCGCCGACAACGCGCGCGACACCGTCGTCTGGCAGTCGAGCATCGGACCTTGGCGCAACGTGCAGAATCTCATCGCCGCCGCCCGCGACGGCGAACTGTCTCGAGCGGAGTACGACGAGGCGATCGCGGCCAACGCGTCGCTGGCGCGCATCCTGCCTTTCGATCCGCTTGACGCGGATCAGAGCGGCCAACTCACGGCCGAGGATCTGGAGCTGATAAACAGGCCGCGCCTGCAGATCCTTCTCAAAGCCGTTGAAGATCGCAACGACGACGTGCTGTGGACGCAACTCATGAATCTCTCCTCCGCCTACCTGCTCGAATGGTGGGACGCGGACCCGAACTGGAAAAATCTCCAGCCGCTCGATGTGCCGCTGCACATCTTCCACGGCACGCTGGATGGCACATGCCGGGTCGAAGGCGTGCACGAAGCCGAGCAGGCGCTGCGCGACGCGGATCGAGAGAACCTGACGCTGCACATCTATGAAGGCGAGAACCATGACCTGGGCTGGAGCTGGCGGAACGCACGGGAGGGCGGACCGGCGGCGTTCCGCGACGCGTTCGACCTCGTCGTGTCGCTGGTCAAAGTGCAGCCCTGATCAGGCGCACTCGCAGGTGAACTGCACGACATCCATCCGGCCGATGCGGAAGTACCGGCCGCACCCGGAGAGATAACGGTCATAGGTGTTGTACGTTCGCTCGCTGGTGACGCCGATGGCGTGCTCGCGCGCGGCTCGCAGGTTCGCCGACCAGAAATCGAGCGTCCTGGCGTAGTGCATCTGCAGCGATTGCACGCGCGTGACGCGAAAGCCCGCGCGCTGGGCGCCGCCGATGACCGCCGCCGCCGTGCACAACTGCGCGCCGGGAAAGATCTCGCGGCGGATGAAGCGGGCAAAAGCGGTATCTTCGCGCGTGTGGCGCCGCGGCTCGCGCCAATGCCCGCGCTCCACCTCGACGATGCAGTGGAGCAGCATGCGGCCGTCGCCGGGCAGAATGTCGCGGCATCGCTCGAAGAAGGCCGCGTGCCTCTCGCGCCGGAAATGCTCGAACGCGCCGATGGAGATGATGCGATCGACCGGCTCCTCGAACTCCTCCCAGCCCTGCAGGCGAAAGTCGATGCGCCCGGGCAATCGTCCCGTCCCGGCGCATTGCTGCGACCGGGCGGAGGCGAGTTGATTGCGGCTGAGCGTCAGGCCGATCACTTCGATGTCGAATCGATCCGCGGCGCGCCGCGCGCACGAGCCCCACCCGCAGCCGACGTCGAGCAGGCGCATGCCCGGATGCAGATCGCACTTGTTCAGGGCAAGGTCGAGTTTGGCCAACTGCGCCTGTTCAAGGTTCATTCCCGGGCGCGCAAAGTAGGCGCACGAGTAGGTCATGGATGGATCGAGGAACAGGGCGAAGAAGTCGTTGGACAGGTCGTAGTGGGCCTGGACCTCCGCGAAAAAGGGCTGCGAGTGGGCCATGACTTACCCCTGTCAACGAAATGTTACACGCCGCGGCGCCACTGGTCCGCGCTTCTTACGCCGCGTGGGTCCGACTATCCTTCCAGCGCCTGGACCGGGCGGATGGATGCAGCCTTCGGGCGCGATGATGGAGCACGCGAACGCATGAGCGACACGCACAACGATCACGGCGAACCGTTCCCGACTCCTTGCGCCTTGCTCGACAGGCAGGGTCGCATCCTCGCCGCCAATGAGGCGTGGTCGGAGGCGGTAGGTCGTCACGAACTGCTGACGGCCGTGGGGACGATCTTTCCCGCAGTGCTCGACCAGGTGTCGTCGAGCGGCCGGGCGTCCAGCGGCCTCGTGAGCGTGCTCGACGGGCAAACCAACGAGTTCACCATCGACATCGCGTGCGGCGGCTCGTCGGGCGGCCGCTGGTTTCGGCTCATCGCGTCGGGGCGGCGCGATGAGCAGGGTGGGGCTTCGGTCGTCGTGCTCGACATCACCGATCGCCGCCGCGTTGAAGCGCTGCTCAAGGAGAGCGAATCGCGCTACCGCGAAATCGCGCAAGCCATGCAGAACTCGGCGCTGTGCACGCTCGATCTGTCAGGCCGAATTACAACGTGGAACGCCGACGCCGAACGCATCACCGGCTTTCACGCGAGCGAAATCATCGGCCGGCCGTGCGCGGTCCTCTTCAGCGGGCAGGATCGGGCTGCGAATCTGCCGCGGCGGGCGCTCGAGCGAGCTACCGCTGATGGAACGTTCGAGCACACCGGCTGGCGAGCCCGCTCCGACGGCACGCGCTTCGAGGCGCACACGCTTCTCTCGGGGCTGCGCGATGGCGGTGGACTGCTCAAGGGCTTTCTGCTCCGCACGCGCGATCTCACCGGGCACGCGGCCGCGCATCCCGCGGTGCGCACCGACTACCAGCGCCTGCTTTCCATCATCGAGTCGGCGATGGACGCGATCATCACCGTCGATGACGAGCAGCGCGTCGTCATGTTCAATCAGGCGGCGTCCAAGGTGTTCGGTGTTTCCGTCGCGGATGCGATGGGCTCTCCCCTCGATCGCTTCATCCCGCAGCGCTTCCGCAGCGCGCACGCCGAGCACGTCCGCGCCTTCGGCCGGACCGGCGCGACGAACCGCGAAATGGGCCGGCTGGGCACGCTCAGCGGGCTGCACGCCAACGGCGAGGAGTTTCCGATCGAAGCATCGATCTCCCACGCCGTCTCGGACGGCCGGCGCTTCTACACCGTCATCCTCCGCGACATCTCGGAGAAGCGCCGCCTTGAGAGCCAGTTGCTCCAATCGCAGAAGATGGAAGGCATCGGCCGGCTCGCCGGGGGCGTGGCGCACGACTTCAACAACCTGCTCATGGGCATCTTCAACTACCTCACGCTGGCGACGCGCAAACTCGAAGCCGGTCACCCGGCGCGCGCGCCACTCGAACACGTCAAGCAGGCCGCCGAACGCGCCGCATCGCTCACCCGCCAACTGCTCATCTTCGCGCGCAAGCAGGTCGTCAAACCGACGCTGCTGGCGCCGGGCGATGTCGTCACCGGGATCGAGCCCATGCTCCAGCGGCTCATCGGCGAAGATATCAGACTGCGAACCATCGTCGCGGCCGACGCGGGCAAGGTGCTCGCCGACGGTTCGCAACTCGAGCAGGTCGTGATGAACCTGGCGCTCAACTCGCGCGACGCCATGCCCCAGGGCGGATCGCTGACGATCGAAGTCGGCAACATCCGCCTCGACGAGGCGTACTGCCGCAACCGAGTCGGCGCCACTCCCGGCCCGCACGTCATGCTCGCGGTCACGGACACGGGCACGGGAATGACGCCCGAGGTGCTCAGCCGCCTCTTCGAGCCGTTCTTCACCACCAAGCCGCCGGGCAAGGGAACGGGGCTGGGCCTGGCGACGTGTCACGGCATCGTCGAACAGTGCGGCGGACACATCGCCGTCTACAGCGAGCCCGGCCGGGGCACGAGCGTCAAGGTCTTCCTCAAGCGGCAGGTCGATCCATCAGCCGAGCCCGCGCCGGCGGATGTGCATTCCGAAGCGCCGCGCGGCGGCATCGAAACCATCATGCTCGTCGAAGACAACGCGATGGTGCGCGACCTGGCCGTCGAAGCGTTGCGCGACGCCGGCTATCACGTCCTGCTTGCTGAAACCGGCCTCGAAGCCCTGCGCCTGGCCGCGGCGCACCCCCAGCCGATCGATCTGCTCGTCACCGACGTGGTCATGCCCGAGATGAGCGGCGTGACGCTGGCTGAAAAACTCACCGCCGAACGTCCGGGCCTGCGCGTCATCTTCATGTCCGGCTACACCGACGAAACCATCGCGCACCACGGCATCGAGGCGGGCTCATCCGTCTTTCTCTCCAAGCCGTTCATGACCGACACGCTGCTCGTCAAGGTGCGCGAGGTGCTCGATGCAGAGTCACCGGCGTGACCGTGCGGAGTGAATCGATGCGGTTGGCATGGCCATGCCGTCTCAGCGATGCGAGGTTTCTTCTGCCCAGATCGCCTTGATGACATCCTCGTCGCCGAAACCATCGGGGCAGGCCGGGCTGGGATTCATCGCCCAGTACCACTTCTTCTCGCCGACAGGCACGGCGATCGTTCGGCTGCCGGGCATCTGCACAAAGCCGGCAGAATCATGCTCGCGCACCCACTTCCACGCATAGCGCAGCCAGTCGGCGCGGTGTGGGTCGCTCTGGTGGGCGAACCACGTGATCTCGTCGTAGCCCCAGATCCAGGAGCCGCCGATGTTCTGTCCTTCGCGACCGCTGCGGCCGGAGTTATCCAATTCAACGAGGTAGGGCAGATGCTCGCACTCCCAGCCGCTGGGCGTGATGCCCCCTTTGCTGCGGCCGTACAGGCTATCGCGGTAGCCGACCTTCAGTACTCCCTCGTGCGGACGATCCGCCACTTCGTCGATTCGCATGGGGAATGAGTGAAAGTCGAAGAGCAATCGGCCATCGTCGACGATGCCGCCGGTGGGCACGTGGGCGTCGATGAGCACGAAGCCTCGCCGCGCATGCAGCCGGGCATATGCTCGCACGCGATCGAGCACGGCGCGCCAGTGGGCATGGCCCGGATCGCGGCGATCCATCAAGCTCACCTGGCCGAAGTGAATCGCCTCGATGCCCAGGTCGACGTAGTTCATCCCCAGCGTATAGAACCAGAGTTGCGTTTCGACGCGACTCATGTCGGGTACGGAAGCGCCCTTTCCCCAGTGATCCTTGAAGGACCCATCTTCATAGAGCATGGCCGCATAGGAGAACCGCCGCTCCTCGAATGGCAGACCGAACGCAACGAACGCGCGGGCCGGGATCGCAACTTCGTCAACGCGCGTGGTCACTATCTCGAACTCGGCTGCTTGGAGAATCAGATCCGGCAGTGCGGCGTGGACCTTGGCCGCCGCAGGCCGCGCCGAGGCGAGGAGCGCTCCGAGATTGTGTTCGTTGCCCCAGAGGTAGAGCGTGCGACCCGCGAATCGCGCCCCGATGTCGCGGAGGTAGCGGACCTGGTCATCGAGATCGCCATGGCCATGGAGCATCCCCTCCATCGTCACCGCACGAGACAGCCGCGATTCGAGTGCCTCGAGGGAGATGTTGCTCGCCTCGCCCGGCCCGGCGGCGCGGAGGCCGCATAGGGAGACCATGCCAACTGCAAACCAAACCGGCAATCCCCGCTTCATCCTGTGCTCCGCCATGGGCGCATTGACCATAGGCCGGTGCGTTGGACAAGGGTGTGCATGCCTTGGCGCGCGGTTGTGAGTTTGTGTGACGCTATGATCCGGCGACGCCCGGGAGCCGTCTTTCCGTTGTTCTGGAGTAAATCATGATGAAGCGAATCGTCGTATCCGTCGCCGCGCTGCTTGCGGCCGCCACCTCGTCCTTTCCCCGCCAGGACGCCGGCGAGGCTCAGCCTCCGGTGGAAGCGACCGACGTCCCGGCGGCGCTCAACTTCAAGATGAAGGACATCGACGGCAAGGAGATCGACCTCGCACAATACGAAGGCAAGGTCGTGCTCATGGTCAACGTCGCCAGCAAGTGCGGCTACACGCCGCAGTACGAAGGCCTCGAGCAACTCCACCAGCGCTTCCACAAGAAGGGCCTGGTCATCCTCGGCTTCCCGGCCAACAACTTCCGCAACCAGGAACCCGGCAGCGACGAAGACATCAAACAGTTCTGCACCGACAAGTATGATGTGCACTTCCAGCTGTTCTCAAAGGTCTCCGTCAAGGGCGAAGACATCTGCCCGCTTTACAAGCGACTCACGGACAAAGAGCAAACCCCCGCCAGCCTCGGCGAGATCAACTGGAACTTCGAAAAGTTCCTCCTCGGCCCCGACGGCCAGGTCGTCAAGCACTACCGCAGCAAGTCCACGCCGGAGATGCTCATCGAAGATATCGAGGCCCAGCTCGCCCTGGTCAAGCCGGACAAGCTCAAGCCCGCGAAAGAGGAGGATCCAGAAAAGATCGGCGCGTTGCCTCGCCTGACTGAGCCCGCCCTCGCCGAGCCGACCCTTGCCGACGCCGCGGTCCGCGAGCACCCCGGCCTGCACAACATGGTCGCCTACCACGATCATTTCATCTCCGGCAGCGCGCCCGAGGGTGAGCAGGGCTTTGCTTCGCTCGCGGCCATGGGCGTGGCCACCATCATCAGCGTCGATGGCGCAGCGCCCGATGTCGCGCTCGCCCGCCAATACGGCCTGCGCTACATCCACCTGCCCATCGGCTACAACGGCTTCGACGAGCAGCGCCAGCTCGAACTCGTCCGCGCGACGCGCGATGCCATCGCCCACGGCCCGGTGTACATCCACTGCCACCACGGCCAGCACCGCAGCGCCGGCGCCGCCGCCGCGGTCGCCGTGAGCCTCGGCTGGCTGCCTGCCGAAGCCGCCGTGCAGCGCATGCACATCTCGGGCACTTCACCCGAGTACAAGGGCCTCTACGCCTGCGCTGCCCAGGCCGCCGTCATCGATCCCTCGCGCATCGACGCCGTGCCGGCTGACTTTCCCGAGGTCCAGCGGCCACAAGGCTTTGTCAAAGGCATGGTCGAGATGGATGAGATCAACGAGCATCTCAAGGCGATCGAGAAGGCCGGCTGGACCACCCCGGCCGATCACCCGGATCTCGTGCCGGTGGCCGAGGCCGGCCGCCTGGCCGATCTGCTGCGCTTCCTCGCCGCCGGCGATCGCGCCAGCCGCGAGGGGGCCGACTTTGCCGATCGTCTCAGCGCCGATCAGATCATCGCCGGGCAGATCGAAGACTTCCTCGCCGCCGGCCGACCCGACCCAGCACGACTCTCCGAGCTGTTCCAGCGCCTCAACGCATCCTGCAAAGACTGCCACGCGAAATACCGCGACTGACCGCTGCGGATGTGCGACTTCAGCGGCATGCCCTTCCGCAGCAAATCGTTGTAAATGAAAGAACCGTAATCCTCGCTGTGAATTCGCGATTGGGGCGCGGCCGTAGGGGGCGCACGAACTACAATCGCCAGTGAACCAAACATCTGGTCACCTGTCCCGACCTGCCACGGTGGCCGGTGAGATCCTCTGGGTCTACGCCATTCCCATCGTGCTCATTCACTGCCTCGCGCTCGCGGCGCTTGTGCCGTGGTTGTTCAGTTGGACCGGCGTGATCGTGATGATCCTCGGCGTGCACGTCTTCGGCCAGGGGATCAACATCGGCTACCACCGTCTGCTCACGCACCGCAGCTTCGTGGCGCCGCGCTGGGTGGAAAATGCGTTCGTGGTGCTTGCGTTGTGCTGCCTGCAGGATACTCCGGCGCGGTGGGTGGCGAACCATCGGCACCATCACAAACACTCTGACACCGAACCCGATCCCCACAGCCCGCTCGTGCACTTCTTCTGGTCGCACGTCGGCTGGCTCATGCTGCGCAACACCGGCATCCACACCCTCTCAGCCTACCAGGCGAGCGTGCCCGATCTCATCCGCGATCCGTTCTACCTCAGGCTCGAGAAGAACCCGATGCTCGTGTTCTGGATCTACTCCGCCCACGCGGCTCTGTTCATGCTCGCGGGCATGGCCGCGGGCGCGCTGCTCGCAGGGCCGGAGGCCGATCGGCTGACGGCTGCGCTGCAGATGGCCCTGAGCCTGCTCGTGTGGGGCGTGCTGGTGCGGACGGTGGTCGTGTGGCACATCACCTGGTCGGTCAACTCGCTTTCGCACATGTTCGGCTACCGCAGCTACGACACGGGCGAAGAGAGCCGCAACAACTGGCTCGTGGCGCTGCTGACGGTGGGCGAAGGTTGGCACAACAACCACCACCACGACCCGGCGAGCGCCTCGAACCAGCACCGCTGGTGGGAGATCGACGTTTCCTACTACGAGATCAAAGCCCTCGAACTCCTCGGCCTGGCCACCCGAGTCCTCCCACCCCGCCACATCCGTAAGCGCCGCCCGGCCGGGCAGGCGACGGCGAGCTGACGGCGCGCCGGTTGCCTTGGCCCCAGCCTGACAGTAACCTGACGGGTATGGCTTGGCTCTTTGGGACTCTCGCCCAAGTAAGCCCGGCCGAGGATCGTGGAAAGGGCGCACTACTGTGTCCTGAGTTTTCCGAATCACGGTCGGCCGCTCGTTTTCAGCGGCATATTTGAAGGCTCTGACACAGCCATGGCGTCCCAGATACTGGTGGACAATCATGTGAAGTCTCGCAAGCGCGTCATCGACCATGGTGAGGTCTATACCCCGCCGGGGCTTGTGAATGACATGCTGAATCTGCCGGGAGTCGCACACGAGTGCGAACGGGTCGATTCACGCTTCCTCGAACCCGCCTGCGGGACCGGGAATTTCCTGGCCGAGGTATTGCGTCGACGATTGGCGGCCGTTGATCGAAAGCACAAGCCCCAAACCCGATGGGAGCCAAATGCGCTGCTGGGCCTCGCGTGCCTCTACGGTATTGAACTGCTCCACGACAACGTCAACGACTGCCGCGACCGCCTCTACTCCCTGTTTGCGGAGCACTACACAAAGCGCTACGGCAACCAGATCAAGCCCGAATGCCTGACAGCGGCGCGGCACATTGTCCGCTGCAACATTGTGCAGGGTGATGCGCTCAAGATGACCACGGTAGGGGACAAGGTCCTCCCGGCCCGGCCGCTGGTGTTCACTGAATGGTCGCTCATGGGCGGCGGCATGTTCAAACGCCACCGATACGAGTTCCGCGAATTGACGCCGCCGCTGCCGGGCGCAGCGCCCGCCCTTTTCGAGCAGGATGTCGAGCCGCTCTTCTGTGAAGCGGGCAAGCCTGTCTTCAAACCGCGTGCACTGGACACGCCGCCGCTCATTCATTATCTCAATCTAGGCAATTGCGAGGGGAATGGCTGAGGCGTGAGTTCCAGCGGCGCACAACCTCGATATCGTCACTTAGTCACCAACCTGAAAGGCGCAAGCAGATGTATCAGCGCAGTTTCGGCACGAATGGACAGATGCGGTTCTCCAATGCGAACGACTACTACGAGTTTCTTGGATTCCTGTGCAAGAATGACGGTAGCACCTCGATAGTCTGGGAACCCAACGATGAGCAAGGCGCGTGGGGACCCGAAGGTCGCATCCACTTTCACGTCGATCCGCCCGTTGCTCTACGAGCCGACTTGGATTACACGAGGGGTAGAGGCAATAACATCGTGTGGCGCGTGAACTGCAATGAGTTCGTCGAAGACGTGCTGGCTAATCACGGATTTGTAGTGGGTGCCACGCAGGATCGGACCACGGTTAGGGCAAGCGTTCCCAATGCTAATATACCTGATTTCGACCGCGGCTTAGGCCTATAGACAGAACCGTCCGGCATTTATAGTTGCGATGACTGGCGCAGAAGTCCCATGAATACAGCAATGCATAACCCAGACATCCTTACGTGCTTGGCGAACCTGTCGGCGGACGAGGTTTTCACGCCGCCCAAGCTCGCGAGCGCGATGCTTGACATGCTGCCGCAGGACTTGTTCAGGTCGGGCGAAACGACGTTCCTCGATCCGGTCTGCAAGAGCGGCGTATTTCTGCGCGAAATCGCCCGCCGGTTGAATGATGGCCTGCGCGACCAGATGCCTGACGAGCAGAAGCGCGTGGACCACATCCTCACGAAGCAGGTCTTCGGGCTGGCCACCAGTGAACTCACCAGCGCGATCAGCCGGCGGAGCGTCTACTGTTCAAAGAAGGCCGATGGGAGATATTCCATTGCCACCAAATTCACTACATTCGAGGGCAATATTCGCCTGCCCCGCACGAAGCATCGGTGGAGCAACAACGGCCGGTGCGAGGACTGCGGCGCAAGCAAGGGGGGGTACGAGCGAGGCGAGGCGCGCGAGGCGTATGCGTATCCATTCATCCATGGCATCAATCCACAGGAGCTCTTCGAGGTGCAATTCGACGTCATTATTGGAAACCCCCCTTATCAGTTGAATGACGGGGGCGGTACCGGTTCAAGCGCCCGTCCCATATATCATCTGTTTATCGAGCAGGCCAAGAAGCTATCACCGCGGCTTCTAGCAATGATTGTACCGTCGCGTTGGTTTACGGGGGGAAAGGGTCTCGATGACTTTCGTCAACAAATGCTCGCGGACGACCGTATCCGATACATCATCGATTATTCGGATTCGCGCGATTGCTTTCCGGGAGTCGATATTGCCGGCGGAGTGAACTACTTCCTTTGGGACCGTGGCTACCACGGCCCCTGTAGCTTCACAAATATCCACGGCGCACATCGCGATGTCGCAGTAAGACCGCTGAACGAGCTTGATACTCTCGTTAGACACTCAACAACGCTTTCGATCGTCCGAAAGGCCAAACGCTGTGCGTCGGAGCGAAATCTCTCAGAGTGTGTTTCATCGAGGAAACCGTTCGGACTCGACTCGAAGGTGAGGCCACGGAATGCGGGAGGGTTGACTCTAGTATCGAGCAACGGAATTGGCTTATTTCCGAAGAGCGAGGTGCCCGATGGTCACGACTTGATCGATACATGGAAGGTGTTTGTGTCGAAGGCGTCGTCCGACCACGGCGGACAAGCGGACGTTGCCGGACTGCGCAAGGTATTTGCGCGCATTCTTCCTGCGGGACCGGGCATGGTCTGTACCGAAAGCTACTTGGTCATTGGACCGTACCCGAACGAGCGGCAAGCCAGCAACATTATCGCCTACCTGACCACCAAAACCGTGAGATATCTTGTGGCGGCTTCCCTATTCACGCAGAACATCACCAAGGACCGCTTTGCGTTTGTCCCCCTCCTTCCGGCGACAAAGGCATGGACTGATGAGGAACTTTACGGCGAACTACGGTTGGATGCGGATGAGGTGGCGCACATTGAGAACACCATTCGGCCATGGGGGAGCGAGTAAATGGCCGACTTTTTCCCGCCCCGTCCTGGCGCGACTCCGACGATCTACGCCTTTGCCAGCACGCACCCCGATCATGCGGGCTTACTGAAGGTCGGCTACACCGAGCAGAGCGCGGCGGGGCGCATAGCGCAGCAGTTTCCCGGCGGATTCACCGGGTACGACATCAAATTGATCGAGCCGGCCATGAGGCCGGATGGATCGAGCTTCACCGACCGCGATGTTCACCGTCACTTGCGAGCGCGTGGCATTCCCAACCCGTCGCACGAATGGTTCCGCTGCACGATCAATGATGTCCAGGCGGCGATTCTGGCTGTGCGCGAGCGGCGGGCGAACGTCGAAGACCGCACGCTGAGTTTTTGCCTGCGGCCGGAGCAGGAGCAGGCCGTCGCAATGACGGCCGACTATTTCACCCGCGCCGCCACCGAGCAGAAGGGGCATACGCCGCACTTTCTCTGGAACGCAAAAATGCGCTTCGGTAAGACCTTTGCCGCGTATCAGCTTGCGAAGCGCATGGGGTGGAAGAAGGTCCTGGTGCTGACGTTCAAGCCAGCGGTCAAGCACGCCTGGGCGGAAGACCTTGAGCGGCACATCGATTTCGAGGGTTGGCAGTTTATCACGCGCGATGGAGAACTGACATACCAGAAGGCCAACAAGAAGAGGCCGATCGTGTGCTTTGGGAGCTTTCAGGATTTCCTTCAGCGCACGCCAGCGGGGGCGATCAAGCCGCGCAATGAATGGGTCCACGAAACCAATTGGGATTGCGTGATTCTGGATGAGTACCACTACGGCGCATGGCGAGAGAACGCCAAGGGACTTTTCGGCGCGGATGAGGAAGATTCCGGCGAAGTGACGGCCGAAGTGACCAAAGACGAGCAGGCGTTTGACGAAGACATTTTGCCGATCACGACGGGGCACTATCTGTACCTGTCGGGAACGCCGTTCCGGGCGCTGGCATCAGGCGAGTTCATCGAGGAGCAGATTTACAACTGGACCTACAGCGATGAACAGCGCGCCAAGCGCGACTGGCAGGGGCCGGGACCGAATCCTTACGCCGCGCTGCCGAGGCTGGTCCTGATGACCTATACGCTTCCGGATGACATTCGGCAGGTTGCGGAGATGGGCGAGTTCAACGAGTTCGACCTGAACGAGTTCTTTCGTGCAGACGGGGACAGAGCCCAGGCAAAATTCGAGCATGAGGACGAAGTTCAGAAGTGGCTGGACCTGATTCGCGGGGCGTACCGCGGGACAACGGTTGAGGATTTGAAACTTGGGCGGGAAAAGCCGCCGCTGCCGTTCTCCGATGCGCGCCTGATGGGCGTGCTGAACCACACCTTCTGGTTCCTGCCGAGCGTGGCGTCGTGTCATGCGATGGCCAATCTACTCGAAGCGCGGCAGAACACGTTCTATCACGATTTCAAGGTGGTCGTGGCGGCGGGAGCGCAGGCGGGAATCGGAGCCGAAGCGCTGCCGCCCGTGCTGGAGGCGATGGGCGAACCGCTGGCGACGAGAACCATCACGCTCTCCTGCGGCAAGCTGACGACGGGAGTCACAGTGCGGCCGTGGACGGGGATGCTGATGCTGCGCAAGTGCTCCAGCCCGGAAACGTACTTTCAAAGTGCGTTTCGCGTGCAGTCGCCGTGGATCGTACCCGGAGAGAACGGCGATGAGATCGTCGTCAAGCCGGAATGCTACGTCTTCGATTTCGCCCCGAACCGCGCGCTGCGGCAGATCGCGGATTACGGCTCGCGGCTGGCGACGGATGATGCCACGCCTGAGCAGCGCGTGGCGGAGTTGGTCGGGTTCCTGCCCGTTCTCGCATATGACGGCAGCGCGATGCGGCAACTCGACGCGGAAGCGATTCTCGACCTCGCGACGGCTGGCACGAGCGCCACGCTGCTGGCCAAGCGCTGGGAGAGCGTTCTTCTGGTGAACGTGGATGATGCGACCCTCGGCCGGCTCATGGAAGATGAGGAAATACTCAAGGCGCTGATGAACATCGAGGGCTTCCGTAATCTCAACGCTGATCTGGAGACGATCATCAACCGCTCAGAGCAGATCAAGGACGCCAAGCGTAAGGTTGCAGACGGTGATGACTTGTCGGCCAAGGAGAAGAAGGAACTGACCGAAGCAGAAAAGGAGCGCAAGAGCCTGCGAAAGCAGGTGCAGGAGAAGCTTCTGAAGTTTGCCGCTCGGGTCCCCGTGTTCATGTACCTCACCGATTATCGCGAGCAGCGATTGAAGGATGTCATCACGAAGATCGAGCCTCGACTCTTCCAGAGAGTGACGGGCCTGACCACGGCGGACTTTGACCGGCTCGTGACACTTGGCGTGTTCAACAGCCAACTGATGAACGACGCGGTGTGGAAGTTCCGCCGGTACGAGGATGCGAGCCTGCGGTACATGGGAGTGGAGCGACACCGCCCGCTGGAACTGGGGCTGTGGGATACCGAACTTACGGAAGAGGATTTTCGAGAGACGTTCGAGCGGGTCGTGTCGGAGTAATCTCGGCGTCGGAAGCGGGTCACCGCCGACCGATCGCCCACGACGCGCGAGAATGCACGCGCTGATCGTATGGATTGACCCCATGGCTCGGAGAGTTGAAGTGTTGCGCCGTATGTTTGCCCGGTTGGGGCTGATCGCGGGGGCGTTCCCTTGGATGCGCCACGCGCTGGCGCGCAGGGGGCAGGCGGGGATTCATACGGGCCAGGCCGGGACTCAGGCGGGCCAAGCGCCGCCGCATACGAGGGAACCGGGGATTCATATGACCCAAACCGGCAAACATACAGCGCAACCCCCCATCCGCGCAAAACAACGGCTCATTTCGGCCGTGAGACCGAGTCAAACGCGCGACTGCGGGCCGCTTCGCGAGGTCCGACGGCTTTATTGAGCTCCTGAGGGCGGTTCGCGTGTCTATCTCGTCCGCCGACCCCCTTGCCTGGGGCTGTCCCGAACAGTATCCTTACGGGATCGCGATTCGGAACAGAACGAGGTGACGCTATGCCCGACAACCCATTTCAGACTCGCCAGCCCAAGATCGAAGGGAACGCGTTGATCCGCGATCCCCAGCGCGCCGCGCACAACAAACTCGTCGAAGTCAAAGCAACCGGCGATACGCGGCGTGAGCTTGGCATCGTGCTGCCAGTCGGCTGCGGCAAGTCCGGTTGCATCACCCTGGCGCCATTCGCCTTCGAGTCGAAACGTACTCTTGTCGTCGCGCCGGGTACCCGCATCGCCAAGCAGCTGCACGATGACTTCGACCCCACACGGCCGGAGATGTTCTACATCAAGTGTGCAGTGCTGGATGGGGCACCCTATCCCGAACCGGTCGAGATTCGAGGAACGAAGACGAATACCGGTGACCTGGACGAAGCCCACGTTGTCATCACAAACATCCACCAATTGCAAGGACCGGACAACCGGTGGTTGGGAAAGCTGCGATCCGATTACTTCGACCTGATCATCTTTGACGAGGGACACCACAGCGTTGCGGAGACGTGGGCGAACCTCAAGGATCACTTTCCACGCGCGCGGATCATCAACTACAGCGCAACACCGCTTCGGGCGGACGGCCAGCGAATGGCCGGAGATATCATCTACTCGTACCCTGTAGCGGATGCGATCGAGGCGGGCTACTGCAAGCGGCTGAAGGCGCTGGTTCTGAATCCGGCGAGCCTGAGATACGTGCGACGCGAAGATGGTCAAGAGATCGAGGTGGCACTCGATGAGGTGCGGCGGCTCGGCGAGCAGGAAGCCGATTTTCGCCGCAGCATCGTGACCTCAACGGAAACTCTGAACACAATCGTAGACGCATCGATTCGCGAATTGCAGCGGCTTCGTGCGTCCACCGGTGAGAAACAACTGAAGATCATCGCGTCTGCCCTGAACTACGAGCACTGCATTCAGGTAGTTGAGGCCTACCGCGCGAGAGGGCAGCGGGCGGACTATGTTCACAGCCGAGCGGACAGTGCAGCAAACGACCGAGTGTTCGACAAACTGGACAATCACGGTCTGGACGTCATTGTGCAAGTGCGGAAACTCGGTGAGGGCTTTGATCATCCGTACCTCTCGGTCGCAGCGGTGTTCAGTATTTTCGCGAACCTCTCTCCGTTCATTCAGTTCGTGGGCCGGATTATGCGCGTGATCCAGCAGGGCTCCCCGGGGCATGCCTTGAATCAGGGGACGGTCGTTTTTCACGCAGGAAGCAACATCGCAAGTCGGTGGGATGATTTTCGCGAGTACAGTGACGCGGATCAAGAGTACTTTAGCGAACTCCTTCCGGTGGAGTCTCTCGATTTCTCAAACGCCAGTGAACTCCATCTGACGCCGCGCGTGCGAACAGCAGCGGGGGATCTGGAGGTTCGCTCGCAAAGCGCGGTGCGACTTCAAGAGATTCCGCTTCTCGAGAGAGATGATGTTAAGCAGGCTTTCGAAACCTTGCGCGAGCATGGCGTGACAGCGGACCAAGCGCGCGATGCGCTTCTTCAGCCCGTTCCCACAACTCGAGTTCGCGAGCGCCAGGCGGCAAGAGTTGCACTTGATGCTCGAATACGTAACGAGGTTGGCCGAATTCTTGGGGAGCGGAATGTCAATCATGAAGGGCATGACTTGGATAAGAAGCGGCTTGGCCGCACGAACTTCCAAGTTCTGATCACCGCGATTAATCGACGCGTGTACGAGGTGCTGGGTCATGGCAAGGGGGAGCGCCATGAGTTCAGCCGACAAGAGTTGGATGGGATCAAGGAGCAGTTTGGGGCGATCGTTTCCGCAGCGGAAAAGGAGGTGTTCGATGGCTAGGAAGTCGCTGGTTCAGCGATGCGCGGTTGACGTAGCGATTAGAGCGCACGATTGCCAGCACAACAGGAAGCATCGGCTGGCCCGAGGCGATAAGCGGCTCAAGGTATGGAACGGGCGCTCTCCTGACCATTACTGCGCTGCTTGCGCGCTCGCGACGATCAAGGCGGACATTTCCAAGCTCCAAGCCTTGGCGGCTGAATTTGCATAGTCTGGCCTGTGATCCGCACGGCCGCTCTCTCTTCCGGGCTTCACTCTGCTGAATCTCTCGCCGCGCGATGGCTTTTTTCGGCGATTGCCGACCACGGTGCGGTTTGCCTGTTTCCCCGCAGCAAACGCGCGAATGAGGCTGGATCGCGGTCGTTCTTGAGGCCGAAGCGATAAGTTGAACTTTTTTTCCCCGCCTGTATCAAGACTGCCGAGCTCGCCGCCGATTTGAGGCATGACGGTGATGCGGAGTGGGGAGAAACGCTTCGTATTGTCGCGGTCCGGCCAGGGCCTTTCGATGTCGTGTCCCCCCTCGGGGATCGCGGGTTCGTGGGAAACTGACCATAGCCGCAGAACTGTTTCCTTTGAACCGCCTTCGGGCGGCTGCGTGGTTTTCGCGCGCCGGCTGGGGGCACTGGAGATCATGCCATGACCAAGGCATACAACCAGAGCGGCTCCTACATCCCCTCAACCGATGCGGGATTCAAGGACTGGCTCAACACGTTTTCGACGCTGATCGCCGCCGATCCGGGCAAGTATGGCCTGGACGCTTCGGACGCGGTCATCATCAGCAACCTCAACACGCAGTATGCAGCGGCGTATCAGACCGTGCAGTCGAACTCGACGCGCACGCCCAATTCGATCGCTCAGAAGGATGCGCTCAAGGCCTCGGCGACGGCTTCCTGCCGCGTGTACGCGATGATGATCAAGAGCAACGTCGCGGTGTCCAACGATGACAAGCTCGCGCTGGGCATCCACGTTGATGACACGACGCCCACGCCGATTCCGGCTCCGGTGACGGCGCCGCTGCTGAACATCGTCAGCGCGTTCAGCGGCACGCATCAGATTCGTTACGCCGATGAGAACACGCCGGCGAGCCGGCGCAAGCCAGCGGGCGCGATTCAGATCGAGCTCTATGTGTACGTCGCGACGGGCGCGACGGCGAACCCGGATGATGCGAAGTTCGTGGGCGCGTTCACGAAGAACCCGATTCTGTACGAGTTCGACCCGGTCGATGCGAACAAGACCGCGACGTACTTCGCGCGGTGGCGCACCCAGCGCGGCCTGGTTGGGCCGTGGTCGCTGCCTGTGGCGATGGGCATCGCCTTTGGCGGACCGGTCGAGCAGCAGATGTTCGTGCCGACTGGCGGGCAGCCCGCCGGCGGCGAGGACGAACTGAAGATCGCAGCGTAAATCGAGGGCAGCGGCGCGAAAGCGGAGTGCGCGGGGCGAGTCCCCGCGCGCCGCAATCGCGGCCGAGTTTGCAACAAGTGTTGATTCCTTACAGGCTTTTCAGGAGACTCAGCCATGACAGCAAGGACCACCAGTCGCACGTATGTGCGCAATCGGCGGGCGATGGACGCGTCGGTGCCGCGCATGTACGCGCCGGCCACGATCAATGCGATCACCGCCGAAGCGGCGGACACGATCCGCATCACGTTCAATCCGCGCGTGCTTGTGAGCCAGGTGCCGCAGTTGATGCGGGCGGGCGCAGCCGGGGCGGCGACCGTTTCGGGCATTTCGCAAATCAGCGCGACCGTCGTTGAACTCGTGTTCACCGGCGACGTTCAGGGAACCAGTCTTTTGGTAGAGGAGGGTGACTTTGGCATCCGTACACCGGCGGGCGGTTTCGTCCCGGCTGGTACGTATGCCATTCCGACCTTTCCCTGATCCGCCTGAGCCGAGCAGTGCGACGTGGCAGAGCGGGACCAATCTGGTGGAGATGGTTTTCGACCAGGTGCTCAGTGACGGCGTGCTGGACACGGCGAACTGGCTGGTGGCGACGGGCGGCCCGGCTTCGGTGACGGGCGCTTCGGTGGTTGGAGGCGTGGTGCAGATCACGTTGAGTGCTGCGCCGGCGTCTGTGACTGCGGTGACGTTCAGCCCGCCGCCGTTTGATGTGGTCGCAGCGGGCTCGGGGCTGGCGGCCGAGGCATTCACGGGCTTTCCGGTGGTGACGACATGATTCGCACAGCCGAGCAACTGGCGCGTCTGCCGGATGGTGAGCACAAGTGCATCACCATCCGGTCGGCGCAGCCGGGCGATCTGAAGTTTCTTGATCATCTTCAGAAGAAGTTTTCGAACCAGGTGGGGTTTCTTCCCACGCAGGCGCTGGAGAGCAACATCGAGCGCGGCCGGGTGTCGATCGCGCTGGAGAACGATGAGCCGGCTGCGTATCTGCTGGGCAAGGGCCATTACCTGCGCGATGCGCACTTCGGGATCATCTACCAGGCGGCGGTGTCGTACGATGCCCGCCGACGGCTGGTGGGCACCGCGCTGGTGCAGCACTTCATCGATCACATGGAGCCGACGATCCGGCTGATCGGGCTGTGGTGCGCGCAGGATATTGAGGCGAACGAGTTCTGGAACGCGTGCGGCTTTGAGGCCATCGCGGCGCGGCACGGCTCGCGGCGCCGGGGACGCGTGCACATCTTCTGGGTCGGCCGAACGATGCGCGGCAGGCATGAGCAGCTGCGCTACCCCCGCTGCACGCAAGGCGGGCTCATGCGCGAGCAGCGCGAAGTGTTCGGACTCGAGCCGGGGCAGGAATATCAGGAGGTGGAGCTGCCCACGCTGGCTGGCGAGCCGGCTGCGGGAGCGCGCAGCGGGCGAAGGCCAGCGCGCGCCGCCGCGGCAGGCAAGCGGCTGTCGCTCGCAGAGCAGCAGCGGGCGTTTCGATACGGCGGCGGCAAGCATATCTGCGTGGTGATTGCGGGTGTGACGCGGCACCTGCCGGTCGCGCCGTTTGACATTCCGAACTTTACCGACCTGGCGCGGGTGATGGTGGGGGCGGGGCAGACGCCAGCGGGCAAGGGGATTGTGCAGCCGGCGCAGCGGCGCGTGGTGGGCGGCTGCACGGAACTCTGGACGCCTGCGAAGGTCGAGCGCGCGGCGTAGGCCGGTCGGCGGCGTTGGGTGTTGCTGCGAATTCGGGCCTGCTGGCGCTGGTTTGTGGGTGTGAAGATTGGATCAGGGTGGTTTGACCCTTGACAGACTCCCCGGATCATCTGGTACAATGCGGGTGCCGCGCGCGGGAGGGAGCAAGCCACGCCGTGCGCGGCTGTTGTGAAGTGGCGGCTGTCGGGTTTGGCGGCCCCAGAATCAAACCGGGCTTGTGTGAAGGAGGGAATGTCAATGCGGAAGTTCATTCTTGGTCTGGCAGCTGCGTGCGCAGCGGGCGTGGGCGCCATTGCGCCGGCTCTGGGTGATGTCATCACGGTGTACACCGATCGCAATGCGTTCACGAACGCCGCGGGCGGGCCGCTCACGCTGGAGGATTTCACGCCCCAGTATCACTTCCCGATCACGACGGGTGTTCTCAACTCGGAGACGAACCTGCCGGGCATCGGGATCTTCCCCGGCACGATTCAGGAGGGCGTAACGTATTCGACGCCGATCGGCACGGGCAACTTCTTCAACATCGACGCCGGCGGCGGCTACACCGGCGGGTTCCTCGATGGGTTCGAGCCGTCAGACCGCGAAGTGACGATTGACTTCCACAACGCCGACCCGAACAGCCCGCGGGCAGTGAGGGCGTTCGGGTTTGACCTCGGATCGCTCGGTTCGAATGACTTTGACGTGTACATTTACTTCAGTTCGGGGCCGATGCAGCACTTCAATCATCCCTATCCGAGTTCGATCAGCTTCTACGGCTTCGTGAGCGACCAGCGCGACATCACGCGCGTCGTCGTGGGCAACAACGGCGGGTTCTTCGGCTTCGACTTTGACAACTTCACCTACGACCAGGTCGGCGCCGGCGGGTTTTTCATGGGCCTTTCGGGCACCTGCCCTGGCACCGTGACCGTCAGCTGGTCCGATGCGCGGCCCAACGGGCAGCTGGCGTTGATCTTCGCGAGCAACACCGGTTCGTTCGTGATTCCCGGCGGGCCGTGCCAGGGCACGCAACTCGGGCTGGGCAATCAGAACATCCGGCTCGTGAACACGTTCCCGTCCGGCTCGAACGGCAGTGGGCAGCGCAACGGCAACGCCGGCACGAGCGCATGCGGCGGCTACCTGCAGATGCTCGAGATCTCCGGCTGCAACCCGAGCAACGTGGTGCAGATTCCGTAATCTGCGGGACCGACGATTCGCTGTGTGAATCACCCACTCCCCGGCGCCGCGCCGGGGAGTGCTTTTCTGTTCAACGCCCGCTGCCGGGCTCCGAAGCACCCGCAAAGCGCTGGTATCTACGGTTGGCGCTTCGATGCAAAGCAGGGCCGCTTCCCTGTGCGTGACTGCTGGGGCTGGCGGCAGAATCGTGCAGGGGACCGTGCAGCCAATCTCGCCGCGCATCGCGCGCGGCGCCCAACAGAGCAGGCGCTTCGGGGCGAGGCAGCGGTCCCATGGCATATGTGAAAACGTCCCGAGGCAGCCTGCTCATAAACGCGAGGCTCGCAAGCCGAACGCGGGCAAAGGGGCGGATTCGATGCGGTGCAAACGACACATTGATCATCAGGTTCTCACGTTGTGTGCGGCGCTCGCCGCAGCACTGACAACCGGGGCGCTGGCGCAGCATTACGAGTACAGCAAGTTGCTCGCGCCAGACGGCGGCGCGTACGACGACTTCGGCTACGCGGTAGCGGTGCTGGGCGACGTGGCCATAGCCGGGGCGTACGGAGACGATGGAGTCGGCGGCACCGACTCGGGGTCCGCCTACATGTTCCGGCGCGAGGGGGCGCTGTGGCAACTCGAGCAAAAGATCGAGGCCGCTGACGCGACGATGTTTGCCTACTTCGGCTACGCCGTGGAGCTGCACAACGACATGGCCCTAGTCGGGGCCATCAGCGAAGAGCCGGGCGGAGCGGTCTATGTCTTCAGACGGAATCCGCTCAACGAATCGTGGAACCAGGTGCAGAAGATCGTGCCGCCGGACACGGCGCAGGGCGATTCGTTCGGGTGTTCGATTGACGCTGACGGGCGATACATGGCCATCGGCGCCAGGATGGACTCCGACGTGTTCAACGATGCAGGATCGGTGTACATCTACGAGTACGAGGACTCGTTGCAGCAGTGGGTGTATCTGACCGAGGTTCGGGCCCATGACCCGTCCGCGAACGAGTGGTTCGGCGAGGAGTTGGCGCTCAGCGGCGACTACGTCGTGGTCGGTCTGCCGCGAGATGATCCCAACGGACTGAGTTCTGGTTCCGCGTACGTGTTCAAGCGACTCGGCGGGGCGTGGATTGAGCAGACCAAGATCATTCCCGCCGACGGCGCCGCAGAGTCGAAGTTCGGCTCGGACGTGGCCATCGACGGCGACACGATCGCCGTGGGCGCCAGCGATGACTGGCCGGCCGCGGTGCGCTGCGGCGCCGTCTACGTGTACCGTGGCGGCAATGCGAGCTGGCCGCTGGAACAGAAGGTGTACGACGCGAGCGCCGGTGCGCATCACTGGGATCGATTCGGCGGGGGAGTCGATGTGGTCGGAGATTCGCTTCTGGTGGGCGCGTGGGGAAGTGACGCGAACGGAACGGACCGCGGCGCGGCCTACGTCTACACGAGGTCTGGCGGAACATGGACTGCGCAGCCGGCTCTGTTCTTCGCCTTTGATGGTGCAGCGCTCGATGAGTTCGGCAGCGCGGTTGATCTGGACGGCGCACGCGCCATTGTCGGGGCCTTCGCGCGACGCGACAACGGCCAGAATACGGGCGCTGCCTACATGTTTAACGATGTCCACTTCACGCTTTCGGTAACCCCCGATCCGCCGAGAGCCGGTGCTCAAGCGACGTTTGCGATCTCAAATGCAGCCCCGTTCACGCGCGCTGCGCTGGGTTACACGATTCAGGGCCTGCGCCGCCAGTACGTCGCACCGCTTCAGATCACCATCGAGATCGGCAACGCGGTTCAGATCGGCGCGATCAAGACCACCGACGCCAACGGGCGTGCGAGCTGGACCACGACGATTCCCTCGGGCGCCGCGGGCAGACTGGTCTGGATCCAAGCGATCCAGTTTGAGAAGAAGACCAATGTCATTGCGAGGCAGGTGCAACCCTGACGCACAGAGGGCAAGGCGAGTGAATCCGCGGATCGGGGCTGTCTACCGGCCGAGGATGAAGTACAGGATCATGCCGATCACCGGCAGCAGCAGGATGAGCAGGATCCAGAGGATCTTCACTCCAATCGAAGCGCTGCTCGTGACGACGCTGACGATGGCGAAAATGTCCAGGATGAGGATGATCAGCCCGATGATGCTGTAGCCCTGCGAGGAGAGAGCGAGAACGGCCATGGCGGAGCCTTTCTGAGTGTGATGGAACCTGGTGGCCGATGGTATCCTGACATCGCCGGCGCCAGCATGAGCAGAATCCGCGCAACGCCTTGCCGTTTCATCCCAATAAGATAGGGAGGAGCGCTGGTGCTTTGAGTGGTCATGGATTACGCGCACACACAGCATGGGCCGCTTTCATGGATTCTCGCGCTCCTGGGCGTGGTGGGCTGCGCGATGGCGCTGGCCAGCCTGGGCGACCCCGCGATTGCTTTGATCTCGGGGCTGTTTGGCACGGTCATGCTTGCGCTGGCGCTGTGCTTCGGCTCGCTGACGGTGACGGACGAAGGGGCTTGCCTGCTCGTGCGTTTCGGCCCGCTGCCTCTGGCGCGCAAGCGCGTGGCGTATGGAGCGATCCGGTCGGCGGAGCCGGCGCGCAGTTCGTTCATTGACGGATGGGGGATTCACTACGTCCCCGGGCGCGGCTGGACGTATAACCTCTGGGGCACTGAATGCGTGGTGCTCGACGTCAACGGCCGCACCATCCGCATCGGCTCGGACGATTCGCAGCGCCTCGCGTGCTTCATCCGAACAAAGATTGGTGCCCAGCACGCGCCCTGACCGCCGACGGCTTCCACTGGCATGTTTGACTGGTTCGACGACCACCCCGGCCCGCTGATCGCTCTGGGAGTTGCCTCGCTTGTGGTTTTTGTGGGTAGTCTCGTCGCGGTGCCGGCCATCGCCGTGCGCATTCCCGCGGATTACTTCACACACAGCAAGCGACCGCCCGGCCGATGGCAGAACCTGCCTCCGGCGCTGCGCTGGACCCTGCGCATCGGCAAGAACGTACTGGGCGTGGTGCTCGTCATCGCGGGCCTGGCGATGCTGGCGCTGCCGGGGCAGGGGTTGCTTACGTTGATTCTCGGCGTGCTGCTCATCGAAGGGCCGGGCAAGTACCGGTTTGAAAAGTGGTTGGTTCGCCGGAGGTGGGTGCACCGGCCGATCAACTGGCTCCGCCGCAAGCGCGGCCGCGAGCCCCTGCGGCTGGACGATCCGCGGTCCGGGTCAAAGTGAAAGCGGCACGAGCCCGAGCCCGTGCCGCGTGGTGCTGAAAGGATGCGCTGTCGATCAGCGCGAAGCGCCGGAGCGCGATGTGCGCCGGCGGCGCGGGCCGCGCGAGCGGGCGGCCTTTGACCCGCCTCCATGCTGCGCGGGCCCCGACTTGGATCCGAACCGCCTGCCGCGCTGCGACTGGCTGCTGCGGCGCTCTTCAGAGTCCGCCGGCTGATGAGTCGGCGGCGCCTGCGTCAGATCGGCGTGGTCGGCGCTGACGTCCAGTTGCTGGCGGATGAGGCGCTCGATCGCCTTGAGATCGCCGAGTTCCTCCTGGTCGCAGAACGACACGGCCGTGCCAGAGGCGCCGGCGCGGGCGGTGCGTCCGATGCGGTGCACGTAGGACTCGGGAAGGTTGGGCAGGTCGTAGTTGACGACGTGGGTGATTTCATCGACGTCGATGCCGCGCGAGGCGATGTCGGTCGCCACGAGCACCGCCGAGCGGCCGTTCTTGAACCCGTTGAGCGCGTGCGTACGGGCGTTCTGGCTCTTGTTGCCGTGGATGGCGGCGGCGTTGATTCCGCCGCGCGCGAGCAGGCGGACGACCTTGTCGGCCCCGTGCTTGGTGCGCGTGAACACCAGCGTGCGGTCCATCCCGCCGCCTCGCAGCAGTCGCTCGAGCAGCGCCGGCTTGTTGGCGCGGCTGACGTGATAGACGGACTGCGAGATGGAGACGGCAGTCGAATCGGCGGGATCCACCTGCACGAACACCGGCTCGTTGAGCATCGTGTCGGCGAGGCGGCGGATTTCGGCCGGCATCGTCGCCGAGAACAGCAGCGACTGACGCTCGCGCGGCAGGCGCTCGATGATCTTGCGGATGTCGTTGATGAACCCCATGTCGAGCATGCGGTCGGCTTCGTCGAGGACGAAGATTTCGATTCGGCTGAGGTCAACCAGGCCCTGCTGAATGAGATCGAGCAGGCGGCCGGGGGTGGCGGTGAGGACATCGACGCCTCCCCGCAGGGCGCGGACCTGGCCGTGCTGGCTCACGCCGCCGAAGATCGCAGCGCTGCGAAGCGGCAGATGGCGGCCGTAGGTGCGGAAGCTCTCGACGATCTGCGAGGCGAGTTCGCGCGTCGGCGCCAGGATCAGGGCGCGCGGCAGGCGGACCGCCCGGTCCGCGTGGCCGCGGTTTCTGTCACGACCCCGGCGATGACCGTGGCCCTGGCCGCCTTCGGGCTGTCCGGATCGCTCCGCCGCCGCGAGCCGGTGCAGAATCGGCATGGCAAAAGCGCCGGTCTTGCCGGTGCCAGTGCGGGCGCAGCCGAGCAGGTCGCGGCCGGCGATGACGTCGGGAATGGCTTGGGATTGGATGGGAGTGGGCGCGGCGTAGCCTTCGGCGGCGACGGCGCGGACGATGGGCTCAGCGAGCCCCAGTGCTGCAAACTTCATGTAGAGTGATTCTCTGATTCCGGAGTGTTCGGGCTTCCGGCGCCCTTGAAACCGGAATGTCTTCGGACGCGGACCGCATCCTCGCTAAGCCACCGGCATCGGTCTTCCAGTGACTCTTATCGTCCACGGAGACACAGAAGGATAGCGGAGTGGCACCCGGAGTTCCACATTCCTGCCGCCGTCGCCGCCGCGTGCGCTCTATCCTCTGCCTCATGACCAGAGCACTTCTCTCAGCCGCCCAGGTCCTCCAACTGCCCGGCTTCTACGAACCGTTCAGCTCCATGAGCCACCTGCTCGGCGCCGCTCTGTTCTTCGTCCTTGGCGTCGTGCTCATCCTGCGCGGCCGCGGCCAGCGGGCTCGGCTCATCTCCCTTGGCGTCTACGCCTTTTCCGCCATGCTGCTCATGGCTATGAGCGGCGTGTATCACATGATGACGGAAGGCGGCCCCGCTCGGGAGGTCATGGCCCGGCTCGACCACTGCGCGATCTTCGTGCTCATTGCCGGCACCTTCACCCCTACGCACATCATCCTGCTGCGCGGCTGGCGGCGCTGGGCGCCGCTGGCGTTCATCTGGACTGCGGCCATCGTCGCCATCACTTTCAAGGCCATTTTCTTCAGCGGATTCTCCGACTGGTTCGGCACTGGGCTGTACCTGCTCATGGGCTGGTTCGGCGCCCTCTCGGGTTGGCTCATCGCCCGCCAGTACGGCTGGGCCATGCTCCGACCCCTGATGTGGGGCGCGATCGCCTACACCGTGGGCGGCGTGGCTGAACTGCTGCAATGGCCCACGTTTGTGCCCGGCGTCATCGAGAGCCACGAGGTGTTCCACATCGCCGTCCTCGCCGGCGCGCTCTTCCACTGGCAGTTCATAGCGAGCTTTGCCGGCGGCGCGCCGGAGCCATCGACTGACCGCGCCCGGGACGGCGAGCCGGACGGCGGTCCCGCCCTGGCCATGTCTGCACGCTGAAACAGCCTACTGAATGCGAGCGCGCCAGCGCCTGCCCACCTGCACCGGCGGGGCGTTCATACAATGCGCCCCGGATGGGAGTCGCAGTGCACCGGCCTGGGCGTGTGTGGCGCGGCAGGAGCCGGTGCGGAACCTCGTGGATCGAAGGAGTCTGCTCATGGAGTTCCTGACTGAGTTGTGGCTTCCGATTCTGCTCTCTGCCGTGTTCGTCTTCATCGCCAGTTCGATCATTCACATGGCCCTGCCGTACCACAAGGCGGATGTGAAGCAGATGGCGGGCGAAGAGGCGGTGCTCAATTCCATTCGGGCCAGCGGCGTGGCGCCGGGGATGTACATGTTCCCCTGCGCGGGCTCGATGAAGGAGATGTGCACGCCGGAGATGAAGGCCAAAATCGAACGCGGGCCGGTCGGCTGGCTCACCGTGCTCCAGCCCGGCGGCCTGAACATGAACAAGAGCCTCATCTGGTGGTTCATCTACTGCCTGCTCGTGGGCGTGCTCGTGGCCTACGCCGGCTGGTATTCGCTTGGCCACACGGCTGACTACCTCACCGTCTTCCGCATTACCGGCTCCGCCGCGGTGCTCGGCTACGTCGTGGGCTACTTCCACGAATCGATCTGGAAGGGACAGCCCTGGTCGATCTCGGCCAAGTTCATGTTCGATGGGTTCATCTACGCGCTGCTCACCGCCGGGACGTTTGGCTGGTTGTGGCCCGAGGGGATCCAGTTGCCCACGGGCTGATCACGGCCCGATCCAGCGTCATGGAATCGCGCCGACGGCGAATGAAATGGCCAGCGCCGCCAAGACCAGCGCGGTCATGATCGCGTAGATCCAGTCCCGCTCGTGGAGATAGGCGCGCAGCGAGAGGCCGACGCGAACGACCGGCGTGGCGATCAGCAGCAGAACGCCCAGCGTGATCAGCGCGCGCCCGCGGAACTCGATCAGTTCGGCCAACAGGTCTTCGGCCGTGTGCGGAAATGCCGCGCCCGGCGACGTGAGTTGTCTGTACGCATCCGGGTCCGTGAGGTACTCGGGATTGCGCATAAGGCTCACGATCAGGCCGGCGAGGATGATGCCCACGCTCGCGATCACGCCCACGCGCAGCCAGGCGGCGACGGTCGTCTCGACGCGCGACGGCCGGTCTGGTTTGGATGGGCTCTCAGCCGGAGGCCTCACTGCACGCCCTTTCGAAGCATCTCGATGGAGATGAGGAGCATCACGACCGTGAACGCGATCTTGAGATAGCGCCGGCGCACGTGCGGCATGAGGCGGGCGCCGATCATTGCGCCAGCGAGGACTCCGACGGTAACCGGCGCGGCGATGAACGGATCGATGTCGCCGCGCGCAAAGTAGACTCCGGCGCCGGCCGCGGCGGTGACGCCGATCATGAAATTGCTCGTCGCAGTGGCGACCTTGATGGGCAGACCCATGGCCATGTTCATCGCTGGTACCTTGAGTACCCCGCCGCCGATGCCCAGCAGCCCGCTCACCACGCCCGCCAGCGCGCTCAGTGCGAACCCGAATGCAGTGCGCCGCACGCGGTATTCAACTACCTCGTTCAATGAGCGGTCGAAGTACGAGCCGTGCAGGCGCAGGCGGTCGGCGAGCGCATCCGCCTTCGCCGCCTGCGGCGCCTCTTCGCGCCGCTTCCACATCGCAACCGCCGCTCCGAGCAGCACCACGCCGAAAACGAGGTGGAGCCACTTGGCACCGACCTGCCCGGCGGCGTAGGCGCCGGCGAGAGCGCCCGAAACGGTGGCAAGTTCGAGGAGCATGCCCACGCGGATGTTGGAAACCTGGTGGCGCACGTAACTCGCCCCGGCGCCGCTCGAGGTGGCGATGACGGCGACGATGGAAGCGCCGATCGCGTAGCGAATGTCGATGCCCAGCAGCAGCGTCAGGCCGGGCACCACGATGACGCCGCCGCCCAGGCCGAGCATGGCGCCCGCCATGCCGGCAAACAGGGACAGCAGAAGCGAGATGGCGATGAAGAGAAGCAGAGTCATCGAAGAGTGGCAGCCGGGGCAGGGACCGTGCAGTGTAGTCGGCTGCGGCGCGGGCGTGCGGCGCCGAGCGCCCGCCGGGGCATGCGGCGTGCCGATGGCGAACCGAAATCGATCGCCGCACGGATCCCATCGCGACGGAATTCACGATTTTGAAGTTTTTGTTGGCGAATCGCTTGCAACCGGTGGTTGAGGCCGTTCTAATAGGTAGGAGACAGCCCCCAATCGTGTTGGCGCCGTTCGGCGCTGGCGCGTGCGGGTTTCGTGGCCGGCCGGGCCTGTCCGTGTGTAGCGGGCACCTCAGTCGGCGGACGAGCGGCCCGAGGCGATTCAATCAATCGCACCGTGCGGGCCAGAAAGGATGTGCGACCGATCGCCACACGTGGCGATCCTGGTAAGTGGGTCCCCCGGATTGTGTCCGGGCCTGCCCACGCGGTACGGGCCTCCCGGCATCCAGACCTCCGACAGGAATCGTTCGGACGCTGCCCGTCGAGCAAATGATCCGCCCCCTGCCTTAGCCCTGCCAGCCGACCGAGCGTCGGTTCCCAGGTGATCAGCAGCCGGTTGATCCGTTTCGACGCCCAGCCACCCCGATGACGAATGTCAGACCTCTGGCAGAGGCTGAAAGACGGTGTGACTTTTCACAGACAACTGAACCCGCGTCGTGGTCATGCCGGCCATGCGAAGCAGGTCCATCCGACCCCAGCGGTCGAGGTTCCCGCTTCACACGCACCTGTTTCCAAAGGAGTTGGCTATGGCCAGTTCGAGTGCATGGGGCATTGAGATCGGCTCATATGCCCTGAAAGCCGTGCGCCTGGAGCGCAACGGCGACGACGTGAGTCTCGCAGATTTCGCATACGTGCCTCACAAAAAAGTGCTGTCCACGCCTGACGTGGACGGCGACGAGATGATTCGCCTCGCCATCGGGCAGTTCATGAGCCAGCAGCCCGACATGAGGCAGGGGCCGATTCTCGTCTCCGTGCCCGGCAACGGCGCGTTTGCCCGTTTCGCCAAGCTGCCGCCCGTCGAGCCTAAGAAGGTGCCCGACATCGTCAAGTTTGAGGCGGTGCAGCAGATCCCCTTCCCGATCGAAGAAGTCGAATGGGACTACGAGACCTTCACCAGCGAAGAGACGCCGGAAGTCGAAGTCGGCATCTTCGCCATCACCAAGGGTGCCGTGCAGGCGCGGCTGAACCTCTATAACGAACTGGGGCTGGTTCCCGACGGCATCAACATCTCGCCCGTGGCCGCGTACAACGCGCTGCAGTACGACATGAACATCGAAGCCGACTCGCCGGGAACGATCATCCTCGACATCGGCACGACCAGCACCGACCTGATCATCGCCGAGGGCGGCCGCACCTGGATCCGCACCTTCCCCATCGGCGGGCACAACTTCACCGATGCGCTCATCAACTCCTTCAAACTGACTTACAGCAAGGCGGAGAAGCTCAAGTCGGAGGCCCAGACGAGCAAGTATCGCCGGCAGATTCTCTCGGCGATGCGCCCGGTCTTCGGCGACCTCGCCCAGGATGTCCAGCGGTCGATCGGCTACTACCAGTCGCTCCACCGCGATGCAAACCTGACCCGGCTCATCGGCGTGGGCTCGACGTTTAAACTGCCCGGGCTGCGCAAATTCCTCAGCCAGCAGGTGCAGATGGAAATCTCTCGCCTCGACGAGTTCAAACGGCTCAGCAGCGGCAGCAACGCCGTGTTCGCCGAGCACATTCTCAACTCCGCCACGGCCTACGGCCTCGCCCTGCAGGGCCTCGGCATGGCCGCCATCGACGTCAACCTTATCCCCGTCAGCGTGGTGCGCGACCGGCTCTGGAGCGAGAAGATCAAGTGGTTCGGCGCTGCCGCGGCCCTGGTCGTGTTCGGCTCGATGATCGCGTTTGCACGCCCGATGATCGACCAGCGCTACAACGCGCAGCCCAGTGATTACCGCGGCGAAATCGAGCCGATCGTCAGTCGGGCCCAGGCTCTCAAGACCGACTTTGACAAGATTACTCAGGAGACAGAGATCACCGGCAAGCCCGTGAACATTCGCGGCATGATCGACAACCGCGACGTGTGGCCGAACATCCTCGCCGACGTGTCCAACATGCTCGCATCGGCCAAGCCTCAGCCGGAACTGCTCAGCGGCAATCCGGATGAGATCGCGTCGATCCCGCCCGCTGAGCGGCGGCTGCTGGAACTCAAGTCGCTCGATTACACCTTTGTGGCGCCGCGCGGCGAGCAGACCATGCCACAGCTGCGCCTGCGGATGCGCGTCGAGAGTTCGAACAAGGACAGCGTTGCGCTCGTGAACAAGTCCGTCATTCAGTGGCTGGGGAAGAACGCCGAGCGCCCGGGCGTGCCATACCGCATCCTGCGCGACCTGCCGGAAAACCAGCCCAAGACCGTGCGCATCGACGCGATGAAGACGCCTCCGGCAGAAGGAACTGCGGGGCAGAGCACCGGCGGCCGCGGACCCGGTCGCGGCTCTGAGGGCGGTTTCGAAGTCGGATTCACCAAGGGCCGCGGCGGAGAAGAGGGCATGGCCGTCTCCGGCGGAGTCACACCCGGCGGCGGCCGCTATGCGGGCAATTCGTCGCTCAATCTCGATTCACTCGCTCCGCTGCCGACTCCGGCCGCGACGCTGCCGCCCGACACCGATTACTACCAGGTCGAAGTCTCCTGGATCATCCAGCTGGTCGACCCCAACGCCCCGGCGACCACCGACGGCGCCACCGGGCAGGAGGGCAAATAAGTCATGACACCCGTACTTAACTGGATCAAAGCTCACCTGCTGATCGTCATCATGTGCGCGATCAGCGTCATCGTTCTGCCGGTCGTCATCTTCGCGAGCAGTTCCTGGAACGCCAAGATCGCCAAGCAGATTGCCGACCGCGTCAACGCCCAGAACACAAAGATCCGAAACGCGTCTTCGACGACGGTGACGGTCAAACCTCTCGTGCCCGGTGCGCCGGCCATCGAGGACAACATGACCGTCAACGAGAAGATGCTCGAGGAATACCGCGTCGTGCGCGAGCAGATCAAGCAGGACGCGACCGAACTCGAGCAGTGGGTCGTCGCCGTGAACCGCGCGGGCAAGGAGCAGCAGCTCGTACCCGGCCTGCTGCCCGAGCCGTCCCGCGCGGAGATCAACGAGCTGCCGTTCCGCATTCACGGTGCGTTCTTGCGAGCGCATGAAGAACTGCTCCGTCAGGTCGGCGCCGGTATGCCGCCCGATCCGGAGTCGGTTCAGGAGCAACTCGTCGAGTACGAGCGCAACTACCGCCGCAGCCAGTTCAACGTCGATTCGCAGACGATGCTCTCCGACTCTGAACAGAAGAAGCTGACCGAGGCCATGACGGCCAGGCGGCTGGCCATCTACGCGCAGGCGGCGCAGGAATATTCCGTCTTCGCCGACATCTCCGTCTTCAATCTCGAGGCCTGGCAGAGCCAGAACCCGCCGGACAAGTTCCGCTGGTACGAATGGCAGCACACCTACTGGGTCGATCTCGACCTGATGCAGGCCGTCGCCAAGGCCAATCGTGTAGACGATCTGCCCACGACCATCGCCGGCCGGCCTTCGAGCGTGATCAAGCGCATCGTCACCATCAAACCTCAGTCGCTCTTCAGCGGCGCCACGGAAGGGAACGTCCGGCCCGGCGGAGCCGACCCCGGCCAGCCGATGGGGATGGGTCCGGAAGGCATGGGAATGGGACCCGAAGGGACTGCGATGGGGCCCGAAGGCGGAGCCATGATCTCCAAGTTCGGCCGCTTCGAAGCCGGTGACGGAGCGGCGCCGCCCAGCGCGGCCTCGAGCGCCGCGCCCGCGGCGGACCCCGGCTCCTATGCCGACGCCAATCAGCCCTTCCCGCCCGACTTCACCAAGTCGATCAGCGGCCGCCCCGCCAAGACCGGCCTGTACGACAAGCGCACGGTGAACGTCACGCTCATCGTGGACAGCAGCCGGCTGCAGGACGTGTTCAAGGCGTTCCACAGCACCAACTTCATGAGTGTGGTGGGCTTCAAGACCTCGCCGCTCGATGTCACCCGCGATCTGGCGCAGGGGTTCTACTACGGCCCCGATCCGGTCATCGAAGTCGAACTCGAAATCGAAACGCTCTGGCTGAGGGACTGGACTGTCGATCTCATGCCGCCCCCGGTTCGCACGTTCTACGGAATCGTCGAGCCGGCGCCGGAAGGCTGATCGAGACAGACCTGAACATGCCACGAAAGGCAGGAATTCAAAATGAAACCAAAGGGAATCAACCTCTTTGAACAGCACGTGGAGAAGATCGTCATCGGCGTGGCCGCCGTCATTGTGCTCGGCCTCGCCGCCAAGGCGTTCCTCACCGAACCCAACGCCGTCAACCTGGATGGAAAGAACTTCGCGCCATCAGAAGTGGACGAGGTTCTGGCGAACAAGGCGCGTCAGTTGGATGCCAAGGTCAACAGCCCGACTTCGCTTGAAGTCGAGTCCGTCGGCCGGTTGACCGACTGGCTCGAGCAGCAGCACGAGTCTCCCTCGCTGCCCGAGGCGCCGCCGGTGGCGCTCGTCGCGCCGGTGACGTACAAGATCGGCTCGGAAAACGCAGGCTTCGCCAGCACCGCGACCGAGATGTACGCCGAGGTCGCTGCGCCGCAACCAAAGAACCTCCAGGTGACTTCGCTCGACTACACGATCGACCCTGCAGAAGTGACCGAACTGCCTGAACTCGCGTCGCGATTTGAAGGCGAGCCGCCGTACGACATTCACGCCGTGCACGTCTCTGCCGAGTTCGACGGCAAAGCCCTGCGCAGCGCGCTGTCGAGCCTGGTCGAGAATCGCAAGCCGATTCCCAGCCAATGGGTCGATCAGGACATGGCCATCGTTGACGTCGTCGTGGAGCGCCAGCAGAGGCTGCCCGACGGCTCGTGGTCAAGCCCCGAAAGCGTGAGCACGATTCCGGGCCAACTCTCCGTACGCGACCGGCTTGAAAAGGCCGCGCCGCGCGACAAGGACGAGATCCTCCGCAACGTGGCGACGTACGGCTCGGCCGTCTATCAGCCCGGCTTCTTCACCCTGGCGGACGGCACGGAGTGGTCGTACGACATCGTCAAGGCTGCGGCGCCCAAGTCGCCCGAGGTCATCGACGCCGAGCGCCGCATGCAGCTGGCCTGGCGCGAGGTCGGGCGGGCACAGAGCGCTCTGGACCGCTTCCTCGAACAGCAGGCCAAGAAGAAGACCCAGCCGACTGGTGGCGGCGAGAGCGGAGGCGGTGGAACCGGAAAGGGAGGCAAGTCCGGCGGTTTCGAAGGCGGCGGCAATGACGTCTCCGATCAGTCTGAGGACACCGGCAGGCCCAAGGAAACGCTCGAGGAACGCACCCAGCGCCGCCTCAACGAGGGGATCGCCGCTGCCCGCGCCGCGTACGACGAAGCCAAGAAAGCGCTGCTCGCGGTCGACCCCGAGTACGCTGAGTTCCCGGATGCGACCGCCCCGCAGGACGGGCGCAACTACTCCCAGCCCGGCCGCGGAGCCAAAGGCTCGGAGGAGTATCTGCCGCCTGAGGGCATGCCCGACGAGGCTGGCGGCACGGGCTTTGAAGGCGGCGGCACGGGCTTTGAAGGCGGCGGCTCGGGCTTCGAAGGAGGCGGCGCCAGCAAGTTCAACGCTCCTCCGCCGACGGCCAAGGGCATGGGCCAGACCGCTGCAGTCAAGAGTCTCTTTGAGAACCCGTCCATCCGCGTCTGGTCGCACGACATCACGGCCCAGCCGGGTTCGACGTATCGCTATCGGCTGGCGGTGGGGTTGTACAACCCGTTCTTCGGCCGCGAGTCGCGGTTGGCGGAATCCCAGCAGAACCTCGCGGGCAGCGTTCGCGTGCTCTCGCCTTGGACGGAGTGGTCCGAGCCGGTGCGCGTGAATCCGCCGCGGCAGTTCTTTGCAGTGACGGGCATCTACAACGAGTCGGTCGACGATCGAAGCGCCAGCTTTGAGGTGTACTCCTTCACCAGAGGTCAGCACCGGGTCATGAACGTGACGGTTCGGCCTGGCGAGCCGATCGGCGAGAAGCGGACCTTTCCGCCTGCTGAGACAGGCGGCGAAACCCAGGAAGTGGATTTCTTCACCGGGGCCACGCTGCTGGACGTTGTGCAACTGGACGGCGGCTCGGCTCTGAACCAGCGGGTGCAGATCCTCGTGGCGATGCCTGATGGTTCGATCCAGGTCATCGACCCGAGCGACCCGCGGATCGAGGCGGAGCGTCAGCGCCTGCGGGCCCTGGCGGGCAGGGCCTAAACCCGGCTGCCTCGGGGACTTACCGTATTGCCGGAGGGTCAAAGGGCCCTCCGGCTTTCGTTTTGAACCCGGGGCGCCCGAGCGGCGTAGTTGCTGAGAAGATGGGTGAGAAATGTGTGGTTTGGACGAGCACGGCGGCTTGACGCTGCCCGGCTCAAAGCTACTATCTCTCTTGCCCCTGTAGGGGGCGGTTTTTGTTGGCAGGCGGCCGGATGATCCGGTGCAGCTCGCCAGACGCTCTTTGACAAGTGAGTTCGAGAACGCGTGAATCACGCCGCTTTTTCCGGGCGGCGTGGTTTAGATCATCGAGTTAGAAATCTCGAGTTGACCTGTCAAATGCACGACAGGTGGGCGGCTTCGAGGCATGGCGGCGACCGTCGCGAGAGCGGCGGGCGGCAAGATGGTTCGAAGCTGCGGAGGTGCGCAAAAGCCTCCGCGTGGAGATGTCGAGTTGTGTTCGTAGCGGTGTGAATCGATACGGGCTCAGGTCGGCATGACCAAGCCACTAAGGGCACATGGTGAATGCCTTGGCGTCAAGAGGCGATGAAAGACGTGGAAACCTGCGATAAGCCCCGGGGAGCTGGTAAACAAGCACCGATCCGGGGATTTCTGAATGGGGCAACCCGGCCCGTAAGGGTCATCATCAACTGAATGCATAGGTTGATGAAGCAAACCCGGCCAACTGAAACATCTCAGTAGCCGGAGGAAAAGAAAGCAAACGCGATTCCGTCAGTAGCGGCGAGCGAACGCGGACCAGCCCAAACCAGGCTTCGGCCTGGGGCACCGGAATCAAAGTGGATCTGCTGCGAGCGCGTTGGAAAGCGCGACCAAAGAAGGTGATAGTCCTGTAGCAGCGGTGAAGCGGCGAGGGTGCAAAGAGTAATGTCGAGCCCGTGAAACTCGGCATGAACATGCGGGGCCCACCCCGTAAGGCTAAATACTCCTTGACGACCGATAGTGAACCAGTAAGGCGACTGAATGGTGAAAACAACCCCGACGAGGGGAGTGCAATAGTAGCTGAAACCATGTGCTTACACAGCGGTCGGAGCCTGTCGAAAGACGGGTGACGGCGTGCCTTTTGCATAATGAGCCGGCGAGTTATTCTTTGTGGCAAGGCTAAGCCTCACCGAGGCGGAGCCGCAGCGAAAGCGAGTCTTAAACGGGCGCGAAGTCGCAGGGAATAAACGCGAAACCAGGTGATCTACCCATGGCCAGGCTGAAGGAAGGGTAAGACCTTCTGGAGGGCCGAACTCACCAGCGTTGAAAAGCTGGGGGATGAGCTGTGGGGAGGAGTGAAAGTCTAATCATACCTGGAGATATCTCGTTCTCTCCGAAATAGTTTTTGGGCTAGCCTCGCGTTACACCCGGTGGGGGTAGAGCACTGAATGAGACTTGGGCTCGCAAGAGTACCAGTCCCAATCAAACTCCGAATACCATCGGTCTCTGTCGCGGGAGTCAGTCTGCGGGTGATAATATCCGTGGTCAAAAGGGGAACAACCCAGACCACCGGCTAAGGTCCCTGAATCCGTCTAAGTTATTAAGGTAGTCGAATCGCTCAGACAGCCAGGATGTTGGCTTAGAAGCAGCCACCATTTAAAGAGTGCGTAACAGCTCACTGGTCGAGGGATTCGGCGCCGATAATGATCGGGAATTAAGGCGGATACCGAAGCCGTGGACTCGCCTTGTGCGAGTGGTAGGAGAGCGTTCCTGTCAGCGTTGAAGCGATCCCGGAAGGGTTCGTGGAGCGTCAGGAAGTGAATATGCCGGCTTGAGTAACGATAAAGCGGGTGAAAATCCCGCTCCCCGAAAGTCTAAGGTTTCCTGGGGAAGGTAAATCCGCCCAGGGTCAGCCGGATCCTAAGGCGAGGCCGAAAGGCGTAGTCGATGGACAGCAGGTTAATATTCCTGCGCACCGGCGTGCGGTTGAAGCGACGCGACGGATCTCTCAGCTCAGCAGGACGGTTAGAAATGTCCGGGCCCTTCGGGGCCCCGCTGGGGGCGGAGGTTCCAAGAAAAGCCGTTCGTGGACAATCGCCGGTTCCGTACTAAAACTGACACAGGTAGACGTGGTGAATAACCTCAGGGGCTCGAGAGAACGGTTGTGAAGGAACTAGGCAAATTGACCCCGTAAGTTCGCGATAAGGGGGCCCTCCTCCGTTCCAGGAGAGGGCGCAGAGAAAAGGCTCTGACGACTGTTTATCAAAAACACAGCACTGTGCCAACTCGCAAGAGGACGTATACAGTGTGACGCTTGCCCAATGCCGGAATGTTAAAGAAGTAGGTTAGCCGCAAGGCGAAGCTTGCAACTGAAGCACCGGTCAATGGCGGCCGTAACTATGACGGTCCTAAGGTAGCGAAATTCCTTGTCGGGTAAGTTCCGACGTGCATGAATAGCGTAACGATTGGAGCACTGTCTCCACAACCGACTCGGTGAAATAGTAGTGGCGGTGAAGATGCCGCCTACCCGCGGCAAGACGGAAAGACCCCGTGGACCTTTACTGTAGGCTAATATTGGTCACGAGCCTGTTCTGCGTAGGATAGGTGGGAGGCTTTGAAGTTCCGGTTCTGGCCGGGATGGAGCCACCCTTGAAATACCACCCTGAATTCGTTTGTGACCTAACCTCGACTCCCGTGAAGCCGGGCGAGGGACAGTGTTTGCTGGGCAGTTTGACTGGGGCGGTCTCCTCCCAAATTGTAACGGAGGAGCACAAAGGTTGGCTCAGTACGGTTGGAAACCGTGCGTCGAGTGCAAGGGCATAAGCCAGCTTTACTGCGAGACATACTCGTCGAGCAGTTGCGAAAGCAGGTCCTAGTGATCCAGCGATCCCGAGTGGAAGGGTCGTTGCTCAACGGACAAAAGGTACCCCGGGGATAACAGGCTGATCGCTCCCGAGCGTCCACAGCGGCGGAGCGGTTTGGCACCTCGATGTCGGCTCATCACATCCTGGGGCTGAAGGCGGTCCCAAGGGTTGGGCTGTTCGCCCATTAAAGTGGTACGCGAGCTGGGTTCAGACCGGCGTGAGCCAGGTCGGTCCCTATCTGCCGTGGGCGTAGCAAGCTTGAGAGGATTCTTCCCTAGTACGAGAGGATTAGGAAGGACATACCCCTGGTGCGCCAGTTGG